>CAVBOS010000219.1:0-3251 GCA_963597005.1 Lachnospiraceae bacterium | reverse complement strand
TGCAGAGTATGATGATTATATTGATATCAATTTAAGCGAGCTTGAGCCACTCGTTTCATGTCCGCATCAGCCTGATAATGTAAAGCCTTTAAAGGAAGTAGAAACCGAAAAGCTTCCTGTTCAGCAGGTATTTATCGGAAGCTGTACAAATGCATCATATGCCGACATTGCGAAAGCGGCTTTGGTTTTCAAGGGGAATCATGTTAACGAAAATGTAAGCTGCACATGCGCTATTGCTTCAAAACAGACATATAAGCATTTGTTAAATGACGGTTACATCGGAATGCTTATTGATGCAGGAGTTCGTATATTGGAAATTGCTTGCGGACCTTGCTGTGCAATCGGTCAAACACCTGCTACAGAGGGTATTGCTGTGCGTACATCAAACAGAAACTTTAAGGGAAGAGCTGGTAACCCTAATGCAAAAATTTACCTCGTAAGCCCTGAGAGTGCCGCCGCAACAGCTATTATGGGTACTTTTGCATCCGCTGAAGAGATCCTGGGCGAAAATGTAAATATCCTTAACGATATTCACGAACCTGAAGTATATGAAGTTGACGACTCCATGATTATCAAGCCGCTTCCTGAGGATGAGGCAAAGAAAGTAGAGATTGTTCGTGGACCTAACATTAAATTCCTTCCGATTCCTGAAGTTCCGACACAGCATCTGAAGGTGCCTGTAAGCTTAAAGGGCGGAGACAATATTTCTACTGACGATATTACACCGGCAAGTGCAGAATTTTCAAGCATGCGTTCAAATATCCCACTTATGTCTCAATACTGCTATCACCGTTATGCTCCTGACTTTGCAGCACGTGCAAAAGAGCTCGGCTCAAGCATTATCGTAGGCGGCGAGAACTACGGACAGGGTTCTTCAAGAGAGCATGCTGCTATCAACCCAATGTATCTTGGCGTTAAATGTGTAATTGCAAAGAGCATTGCACGTATCCACAAAGGAAATCTTGTAAACCACGGTGTTATTCCTATGCTTTTTGAAAATCCGGCAGACTATGACAAGATTGATCTTTTAGATGAACTTGAAATCGACAATCTTTTAGATCAGATTCCGACAAGAGAAGTTGTTGTTAAAGATGTTACAAAGGGATTCGAGTTTAAGGTTAAATTGGATCTTTCGGATAATGAAGTTGAGGTTGTGCTCAACGGCGGACAGTTACGTTACTTAAAGAAACAGTTAGGAGAATAATTATGAGCGCTATTTTAGAGCAGAATATAAATTTAGCAAAAGAAAAATTCGGTAATCTCATTTCAAACGAATCAGTCAGAATAGAGAAGATGAAGGCTTCAAGCGTTCCTACCGATTTTAGCAAAAAAGATAAAATTGTTGTTGGTATTTTGCCCGGCGACGGCATTGGCCCTATTATCATGAAGCAGGCTCTTCGCGTGCTTAATGAACTCGTTAAAGATGAAATCAAGGAGAACAAAATCGAAGTCAGAACAATTGAGGGCATGACAATCGAAAACCGTGTGGCAAAGATGGAGAGCCTTCCTGCAGACATTCTCCCTGAAATTAAAGCATGTGACGTTTTGGTTAAGGGTCCTATGGTTACTCCAAGAGCAGGAGACGGTTTGCCGAATCTTATCAGTGCAAACAGCTTGCTTCGCAGAGAGCTCGAGTTATTTGCGGCTGTAAGACCGATTAAAATTGCTGACAAGAATATTGACTGGACATTCTTCCGTGAAAACATAGAAGGCGAATATATCTGGGGCGATAAGGGCATACAGGTAGATGACGATCTTGCTGTTGACTTCAAAGTTCAGACTAAGCAGGGCAGTGAGCGCATCGCAAGAGCAGCTTTTGAATTTGCCAGAAAGAACGGTAAGAAGAACGTAACTATTATTACAAAGGCTAATATTGTTAAGCTAGTTGACGGCAACTTTATTAAGGCTGTACGCAAAGTAGGCGAGGAGTATCCTGAGATTGAAATTCAGGAGCGTTTGGTTGACGCTATGTGCGCAAAGATGCTTGATCCTGGATTCAATCAGGGTATTGAAGTAATTGTTCTTCCGAACCTTTACGGAGATATTGTAACAGATGTAGCCGCAGAGCACGCAGGCGGTCTTGGCAATGCTTGTTCCTCTAATATTGGTAACAAGTACGCTTTGTTTGAAGCAATTCATGGCACTGCACCTTACCTTATGTCTCATGGCAGAGGAGAGTACGCTAATCCTTGCAGCTTGATTCGTGCAATCGGACAGATGCTTATCCATATCGGTTATGCCGATCGCAATGCTATTCTTGAAAAGGCACTTGAGATTTGCACCGAAACCGAGAAGAAGCTTGTAGTTACAACTTATGCCGAGGATGCAAGTGCAGCAGAGTTTACTGATTACTTGATCGAAACAATTCAAAAGATTAAATAAAATATATTCTTGTCGCCTATAGCAATTTGTGCATTATTATGTTATTATATAATATAAATAATGTAAGTGTGTATAGTTAACCATATTAAAATTAACGGAAGACACCCACCTATCATTACTTTGTATGAAGGCGGGTGTCCTCTACACTTTTTTAAATTGCATGAATAAAGGTGGCATTATGAAAGATACAGATTGGGAAATCTTATACGAGTTACACAAAAATCCAAATATGACAAAGGTTGCTAATTTGTTATATATAACTCAGCCTTCTTTAACAAAAAGAATTCAGCATATGGAAGAAGAGTTTCAAATAACAATAGTAAACCGCACGCCTAAAGGGTTGGAGTTTACACCTGAAGGAGAATACCTTGCGGAACAGGCTGCCAAATACAAAGACTTCTTAGATTCCACAAAAAAGCACTTGAAAGATATGCAAGACCGTGCCGACACGGAGATAATTATCGGATCGTCGTATACTTTCAGTAAGTATACATTATCAGATTTGCTGTTGGATTACCGAAAAACTCATCCTAACGTTAATTTTACAATAATTAATGAACAAAGCGATATACTCTTCAAGAAGATGTTTGATGAATCAATTCATGTTGCTTTTGTACGGGATAATTATGAGGGTGCGGTTAATAAGACGCTTGTTGCTGTAAACAAGGCATATCTCATCAGTAAGGATCCTGTAAGCCTTGACCAGCTTCCGCAAATGCAATACATCACGTACAAGACGAATGCGAGGTCCAAAGGGTCACTAAATGAATGGTGGCACGAAAAATTTAATTCGGATTTGCCAAACGGAATGGCTGTGGGGTATGTTGATGTTGCTTGGCAGGTGGTTGCAAAGGGACTTGGCTTTACAT
>CAVBOS010000218.1:0-3266 GCA_963597005.1 Lachnospiraceae bacterium | reverse complement strand
GATTTGCCCGATGCCGTTTTGACCGCACCCGAATCAAGAAGCTCGTGCCCTGTGAGAATCATGCGAGGGGAAAGCCTCGAGAGTATTCGCTTTAAGGGAGTTTATCCCGCAGGCGAGGGAGCAGGCTACGCAGGAGGAATTACTTCGGCGGCAGTCGACGGAATAAAAATCGCAGAAAAAATCATATCCAAATATTGATGACAAACAAAAATCCGTTAAAGTGTTTTAAGCTTTAACGGATTTTATATTTGTGGTGATCTGATAAAAAAGCAAAAATCCGCAGAATTCTCTGCGGATTTTGGAGCTGTTAACCGGACTCGAACCGGTGACCTCGTCCTTACCAAGGACGTGCTCTACCACCTGAGCCATAACAGCATACAAATAGCAAGCCGTTATATAAATAAGAAGCTTGCTATTGGTGGCGACCTGGAACGGGATCGAACCGTCGACCTCTAGCGTGACAGGCTAGCGTTCTAACCAGCTGAACTACCAGGCCATATTTAGTTTTAGGTTTTACTCGTTTTCCCGAGTGCTTGTTTATTATAATCGAAGCTTTGCGTTTTGTCAACACTTTTTTATAATTTTTTTGTCGTAATCGAAAATAGGGAAGAGGTGGTTTTGGATATGGTATCCTGTATTATTGAATGTATCCAAAAAATATTGCACTCGAATGATATTGTAGTTGATACTAACCTAAAAACACGCCGAAAAGATGTGAATAAAGTATTAAATATCGATAATTGCCCTTGAAAATTTATCGTTTTATTCTTGATACTTTTGTTTAAAGATGTTAGAATATCTGTGTACGGTGAATATTAGACCGCGGGTTTTTAGTAAAATCCTTAAAGGAGGAAAATTTTATGGCCAGAAAAATGAAATCCATGGATGGTAATAATGCTGCTGCTCATGTATCATACGCATTTACAGAAGTTGCAGGCATTTATCCTATCACTCCATCCAGCCCAATGGCTGACTACTGCGATCAGTGGTCCGCTCAGGGACTCAAGAATATTTTCGGAACAACCGTAAAGGTTTCGGAGATGCAGTCTGAGGCAGGTGCTTCAGGTACAGTTCACGGCTCACTTGCTGCCGGTGCTCTTACCACAACATACACCGCTTCACAGGGACTTCTCCTTATGATTCCGAACATGTATAAGATTGCCGGCGAGCTTTTACCGGCAGTATTCCATGTTTCCGCACGTTGCGTTGCTTCTCACGCTCTTAACATCTTCGGTGATCACTCCGATGTTTACGCTTGCCGTCAGACAGGCTTTGCAATGCTCTGCGAGACCAACCCTCAGGAGGTTATGGACCTCGGTGCTGTTGCTCATCTTGCTGCTATCAAGGGCAGAGTTCCGTTCGTTAACTTCTTCGACGGCTTCAGAACCTCTCACGAGATTCAGAAGATCGAGATCTGGGACTATGACGATCTTAAGGAAATGGTCGATATGGACGCTGTTGAGGCATTCAGAAAGAGAGCTCTCAACCCTGAGCATCCTGTAATGCGTGGTTCTCATGAGAACGGAGATATCTTCTTCCAGCATCGTGAGGCTTGCAACGAGTATTACAATGCACTCCCTGCTATCGTTGAGGAGTACATGGATAAGGTTAACGCTAAGCTTGGCACAAACTACAAGCTCTTCAACTACTACGGTGCTCCTGATGCTGAGAACATCATCATCGCAATGGGCTCTATCAACGACGTAGCAGAAGAGGTTATCGATTATCTCACAGCTAAGGGTGAGAAGGTCGGTGTTGTTAAGGTAAGACTTTACAGACCTTTCGTAGCAGAGAAGCTTGCTGAGGCTATTCCTGCTTCCGTTAAGAAGATTGCTGTTCTCGACAGAACAAAGGAGCCGGGTTCACTCGGTGAGCCGCTTTACCTCGATGTTATCGCAGCTCTTGCAGCTACAGGCAGAAGCGACATTAAGGTTATCGGCGGTCGTTACGGCTTAGGCTCAAAGGATACTCCTCCTTCAAGCGTATTTGCTGTTTATGACGAGCTCAAGAAGGACGCTCCGAAGGAGCACTTCACAATCGGTATCAACGATGACGTTACACATCTCTCACTTGAAGAGAAGCCGGCACCGAACACAGCTACTCCTGGTACAATCGAGGCTAAGTTCTGGGGTCTCGGTGGCGACGGTACTGTCGGTGCTAACAAGAACTCCATCAAGATCATCGGTGACTACACAAATAAGTTTGTTCAGGCATATTTCCAGTATGACTCCAAGAAGACAGGTGGTATCACAATTTCCCATCTTCGTTTCGGTGACAAGCCGATTAAGAGCCCATACTACATCAATAAGGCTGACTTCGTTGCTTGCCACAACCCGTCCTACATTCTCAAGGGCTACAAGATGGTAAACGACGTTAAGCCGGGCGGTACATTCCTCATCAACTGTCAGTGGTCTCCTGAGGAGCTCAGTGAGCACCTTTCCGCTGAGACAAAGAGATATATCGCTAAGAACAACATTCAGCTCTACACAATCAACGCTATCGACCTCGCTGTTCAGTGCGGCATGGGCAAGAGAACAAACACAATTCTCCAGTCCGCATTCTTCACACTCGCAAAGGTTATGCCGATTGAAGAGGCTGTTCAGCACATGAAGGAAGCTGCTGAGAAGTCCTACCTCAAGAAGGGCAGAGAGATTGTTGACAACAACTGGAAGGCTATCGACGCTGGTAAGGACGCTCTCGTTAAGATTGACGTTCCTGCAGAGTGGGCTGACGCTGTTGACGCTCCTAAGGCTGTCACAGAGAACGGTCCTGCAAAGCTTGTAAAGATGGTTGATACTATCCTCAAGCCTGTCGGACGTATGGAGGGTGATTCACTTCCTGTTTCCGCATTCGTTGATCACGTAGACGGTACATTTGAGCAGGGTGCTTCCGCTTATGAGAAGCGTGGCGTTGCTGTTAACGTACCTGAGTGGAACAACGAGACTTGCGCAGAGTGTAACAAGTGCGTATTCGTTTGCCCGCATGCTACAATCAGACCTTTCGCTCTCACAGAGGAAGAGGCTGCTAACGCACCTGCAAACACAAAGTTCGCTAAGAGACCTGTCGTAAAGACAAACTACAAGTACAGCCTCGCTATTTCTCCTATGGATTGTATGGGATGTGGCGTATGTATCGGTGTTTGCCCGACTAAGTCACTTACAATGGTTGCTCGTGAGACTCAGGAGGATCAGCAGCCGGTATTCGATTACATGGTAGCTAACGTTGCTGAGAAGCCAGAGGTTGCTAAGAACGATACTGTTATTTCT
>CAVBOS010000217.1:0-3277 GCA_963597005.1 Lachnospiraceae bacterium | reverse complement strand
GGGCACAAGAATAACGGGGCCGATTTCAAAGGGTTTTTACGCTTACGGTGACGAGTCTGAAAGTGCGGAGCTTAATCCGATTTTCTCTAAAGCATTTTCTTGGGTGTATTTTGTCAGCGAGGTGGATATTTTCACCGAGGAGAAGAACCATGCACTCGTTTGCTTCGGAGATTCAATCACTGCTCAGTCGTGGCCTGATTATCTTGCTATGCGTGCGTGGAGAGACGGCTTCAGAGATATTTCCGTGATAAGAAGAGCCGCAAGCGGAACAAGAATTTTGCGTGAATACGATTGCATCACCTATGTTTCCTACGGAATGAAGGGTGAGAAGAGACTTCACGAATTTGAGGTAGCTGGAGCTGACAGAGTGATTATCCAGCACGGAATAAACGATATAATTCATCCAGTTGGAGTTGAGCTAAACCGTTTCAGACCTATGTCCGATTTGCCGACTGCCAAGGAAATGGCTGATGCTGTTGAAAATCTGTATATAAAGAAATGCCGTGATTTGGGATTTTCCGTTTACAGCGGAACATTACTTCCGATTTTCGGCTGGAGAACCTACGCTGATTTCCGTGAGGATATAAAAAACGAATATAACGAATGGCTTCGCTCTTCCGATAAATTTGACGGCTGTATCGATTTTGCGAATGTGCTTGCCGACCCGAGTGACCCGAGGAGATTTGCCGAGGGCTTCGACAGCGGAGACCACCTTCATCCGTCCGATAAGGCATATAAGGCTATGGCAGACGCCGTGCCTGATGAGCTTTTGAGATAGCATTTTTAACTGAAAGGTATTTTTCACAATGAGTAAAGTAAAAAAGTGGATAAATGGTCTTGACGATAACTCGAGGAGTATTGTCGGCTTTGTCCTGATAACATTTTTGGCTGCATGGTTTTTGATTTTTGTCGGCTACATAACGGGTACTACGGCACTGACGCAAAGCAGTACGGTTGTCTCCGTTATGATGCTTATGCCGCTTGCAGGCTCGGTCGTTATGAGAATGCTCAACGGCGACGGTTTCGAGAATTTCAGATTCAAGCCAAATTTAAGACACAATATATTTAAGTATATTGTTTCCTATTTCTTGGGCCCCGTGCTCGTGCTTTGCGGAATAGCATTTTATTTCTTCTTTGTCGGCGGTGACAAGGTCGATTTGCAGGCTACAAGCTATGTAAAGCTTTTACAGAGTACACTTTCGACAGCAGAAGAGCCCGTGGAATTCGATGCCGCACTCGGCTCTTTCTACGCAAGAACAATCATGGGTTTTGCACTTGCTCCGCTTTTATCGGTTGTCTTCACTCTTGCGAGTGAGCTCGGCTGGTCTGGCTTTTTGCTTCAGAAGTTTACCAACAAATACGGCACGGTGAAAGCTCCGCTTTTTGTCGGACTTTTGAGAAGTCTCTGGTATGTTCCGCTTGTTTTCCTCGGATACAACGGATACTGCATCAGCGGAAGAAGTGCAAAGTATGTGCTTATCGGAATTATACTTACATTCCTTTATTTCACATCTCTCAGTGTTATTTCCTCTTATTTCGCACTGAGAATCGGAAGCGTGATACCGTCTGCTCTTTTCATGAGCGGTGTGCTCAGCTGCTATGATTACGGATTCTATTTTATCAATATAGACAGCTATTCCGTCACAGATCCGCAGTTCTATATTCTCGGCCCAAGTGCGGGCGGAATTGTCGGAATGAGCCTTATCATTCTCACGGCTGTTATGTATCTTCTTCGTTGCCGTCGACTCGAGTGGGACGAGGACGACGAGAAGGTCACGAATGTCCGCGGTTCGAGAAATCCGAATCAGAAAAAGCGTGACAGGGAAGCAATGTAATTAAATATAAGTAACGAAAAGCTTCGATGCATTAGTGTGCGTCGGAGCTTTTTCAACTTGTTAACCTAAAAACTCCGTAATTCTTGCATTTTGGACGAAAGAGCAAAAAAGATATATCTTTTTTTGTCGTGTTTTGGATTTGTAAAAAAAATAACAATAAGACTGAATGAAAACGGGTAAATTTAAATAAAGCAAGAATCGTTAAAAATACATATAATCTAATTGTAAATGAAACCCGCCTCTTAATGAACCGTATGCAAATTAAGGGGAAAACTAAAAATCAAAACAAAATATAAGGAGTGCGAAAACCATGTCAAAATTAAGAATCGCAATCGTCGGATGCGGCGGAATTGCAAACCAGAAGCACATGCCATCCATCAAAACACAGTCCGATAAGGCAGAAATGGTAGCTTTCTGCGATATCATCCCTGAGAGAGCAGAGAAGGCAGCTAAGGACTACGGTACACCAGACGCAAAGGTCTACACAGACTACAAGGAGATGCTCGCAGACAAGAGCATTGAGATTGACGTAGTTCATGTTTGTACACCGAACGTTGCTCACTGCCCAATCACAGTAGCAGCATTTGAGGCAGGCAAGCACGTTATGTGTGAGAAACCTATGGCTCACTGCACAGCAGACGCTCAGAAGATGATTGACGCTTGGAAGAAGTCCGGCAAGAAGTTCACAATCGGTTACCAGAACCGTCTTCGTGACGACACACAGACGCTTCACGCAGCATGCGAGGACGGAGAGCTCGGCGAGGTCTACTTCGCAAAGGCACACGCAATCAGAAGAAGAGCGGTTCCGACATGGGGCGTATTCCCGAACAAGGCACTTCAGGGCGGCGGACCGCTCATCGATATCGGAACACACGCACTTGACATCACCCTTTGGATGATGAACAACTACGAGCCTGCTTCCGTATCAGGTCAGGTATTCTACAAGCTCGGACGCCAGGAGGACGGCCCTGCAGGTAACGTATTCGGCCCTTGGGATCCTAAGACATTCGAGGTTGAGGACTCTGCATTCGGCTTCATCAAGATGAAGAACGGCGCAACAATCTACCTTGAGGCATCATGGGCACTTAATGTACTCAAGTCCATGGAGGCATCCACAACACTTTGCGGAACAAAGGGCGGCGCAGAGATTCACCACGGCGGCAGCTATCCGAAGGACGAGCTCATCTTCAATAATGTTGAGCACAACCAGCTTATGGAGAAGGTTATCTCACCGGGAATTTCCGTTGACTTCTTCGAGGGCGGCGCATCTGCAGAGGCTGTAAGAGAGCAGGAGCAGTGGCTTAACGCTATCATCAACGACACCGATCCGCTCGTTAAGCCTGAGCAGGCATTTGTTGTCACACAGATTCTCGAGGCTATATATGAGTCTGCAGAGACAGGCAAAGAAGTTTTCTTTGACTAATTTTCGTTAAGAAATAAGA
>CAVBOS010000216.1:0-3317 GCA_963597005.1 Lachnospiraceae bacterium | reverse complement strand
CATCACAGACGGAGAATTCAGAAGAGCTACTTGGCACCTCGATTTTATGTGGGGCTTTGACGGAGTAGAACACAAGAAAACAGAAACTGGTCTCCCGTTCCATGATGAGGCGGCAATGATTGACGATACATATGTAGTTGGAAAAATCGGAGTATCAAAGCTTCATCCGTTTGTTGAGCACTTCAAGTTCATTAAAAAGTTTGAGGACGAGAACACCGTAGCAAAGCAGACAATTCCTGCTCCTGCTCAGACGCTTGCTCAATTCACAATGCCGTTTAACAGAGTTTATACTGATGAGGTATATTCAAATGATGAGGATATTGTAAATGACATCGTAGCTGCATATACTAAGGTAATACGTGACCTTTATGATGCTGGATGCAGAAATCTCCAGCTTGACGACTGCACATGGGGTATGTTTGCCGATAAGCTTGGCTCGGCGGCTTTCGGAGTTACAAAAGAGGGGCTGGAGGAAGTCAAGAAGACTTATTGCGATATCAATAATAAGGTAATAGCAAATGCGCCGAAGGATATGATTATCAATACTCATGTATGCAGAGGAAATTTCCATTCGACTTTCGCAAATTCAGGTGCATATGATTCGGTTGCCGATATTCTTTTAGGCGGCGAGAATGTAAACGCTTACTTCCTCGAGTTTGACGATGAGCGTTCCGGCGGATTCGCCCCGCTTGCAAAGGTATCGGGGGACAAGAAGGTTGTTCTCGGTTTAATCACCACAAAGTCACCGAAACTGGAAGATAAAGCTGTTGTAATAAAGAGAATTCACGAGGCTGCAAAGTACATTCCGCTGGACAGACTTTATTTGAGCCCGCAGTGCGGATTCGCTTCATGTGAAATCGGCAATAAGCTTTCTGAGGAGGAACAGTGGAATAAGCTGAAGCACGTCAAGGAAATAGCAGAAGAAGTTTGGGGTAAATAATATAATAGAAAAAGACGAAGGACATTCGGCAAAAAGTCGGATGTCCTTTTTGTGTTAAGTAAATTAGCTTTACGTTCGGAAAAGAAAGAATTAAAAATATATAATTAGGCAACGATAAGTTTGTAAGGAAGTGAAAATAAATGTTAAAATCGACGAATGTAATAACAATTGAACAGTTAATTGGCAAACGATTAAACGACTATCGATAATGTGAGGTTTATTATAATACTTATTTTAAAATAAAACGGTTAAAATTTGTAATACGGAAATATAAATTGTAACAAGTTTGTAATAAATTCTGCCAATACGGTTAATTTTTAGTATAAATGACAATAAATTTCGTTGAAATTATTGACAAATTTTGAACTCGGTGTTAGACTAAATGCATAAAACCGAAAAGAAAACTTCCACAATTTTCGGTAACTTGTTAATATTTACCTATATACAGCACAATTTTGAATTCGTTCTAAAAAGTGCGGTATGCGTAAAGTTTGTTGGATTTACAAGCTTCGTTTTCCCGAGGCGGTCGCTGGGTATTTTTGACCGCAAGGTGTGGTGGGCGATGCTTTCTTTGCGAAATAGGGAATAGACAAGAAAAATAAAAGTGAGGTATTGTATGATGAAGAAAAAAACTTTAGCGCTTCTCCTCGCTGCAGTTATGCTCGTATCCGGCGCCTTTACAGGCTGCGGTTCCAGCTCAACTTCAAGCACAGAGAGCACAACCGGTGATTCTTCTGCTAGTGAAACGACAGATTCTGCCGAGTCTTCAAGCACAGGCACTAACGCCGCTGCAGGACAGACAACAGCTGTCGGAACACCCAGAGACGAGACACTTATCGTTGAGACTCAGTCCCCGACAGATGTTCCAGGTCAGTTCAACTCTTATATGACCGGTACACAGATGGGCTTTGGTATTCATCAGTTAATGAGCATTCATCTTTGGGAGATGGACACTGTTAAAGGTGAGCAGTTCCCTGAGCTCGCAGCTGACATGGGTACTCCGAATGACGACTACACCGAGTGGACAGTTAAGCTCCGTGAGGGCATTAAGTGGTCCGACGGTCAGGATGTCAATGCTGATGACGTTGTCTTCACATTCCAGATGATCATGGACAACACAGCAATTTCTGCTAACGCAGCTACAAACCTTTACATCAAGAGCGTTGAAAAGGTTGATGACTACACAGTCAAGTTCACAATGAAGGAAAGCTTCCCAAGATTCACACAGCGTTACGGTATCACAGTTTGGGGTACTGATTACAGAATCGTTCCTGAGCACATCTACTCACAGCAGGCTGATGTAACTACATTTAAGGATGAGGATCCGGTAGTTGCAGGTCCTTACACAGTTGCTCAGTATGATACAAACGGTTCTTGGGTTCTTTACCAGCTCCGTGAGGACTGGCAGGATTCTTCCCTCGGCGTTGTAGGTGCTGACTACTATGGCTACACAGCTGACCAGACACCTCCTAAGTACGTTTGGTTCCGTTATCTCGGCGACTCCGCTACAAGACAGATGGAAATGGTTCAGAACAACGTTGACATCCTCTGCGAAGTTACAATGGAAGAGCTTGAGGCTATGATGGGCCAGAACGACAAGATTGCTGCTTGGTACGACGAGTTCCCATATGCAACAGCTGATGACCCGGGCGCTAAGTCCGTTGTCTTCTCTGAGGGCCAGGGCGCTCCGTACGATAACGCAGACTTCCGTTGGGCTATCGTTCTCGCACTCGATATCGATCAGATTTCTATGAACATCTTCTCCGGTGCTGGTCGTGTTGCTCCTATTCCGCTTATGAACAACACAGAGTATCTCCAGGAGACTTACACAATCCCAATGCAGGATTGGCTCGAGAACTTTGAGCTTGATCTTGGCGACGGCACAACAATCAAGCCTTATGACACAGGCTATGCAAAGCGTATGGCTGAGCAGACAGGCGTAACAGGCACAGACGAAGAGCTCATCTCTATGTTCGGTGCAGGTTGGTGGAAGCATGACGCAGAGGCTGCTGAGAAGCTCCTCGTTAAGGCAGGCTTCGAGAAGAAGGATGACGGTTGGTACTATGGTGGCGAGAAGTTCACAATGGAGATCAGCTACATCGCAGATACAGAGACACAGGCTGCTCGTACAGCAACAGCTGTTTACAACCAGCTCCTCGCATTCGGCCTCGACGTAACAATCACCTCTAAGTCCAGTGCAACATGGGATGTTGACGGTGGACAGGGCAACTACGAGCTTGGTGCTTACTGGCCGTCAGCCGGTATCATGAAGGACTTCTATACCGGTATCTCCGGTTGGAGCAATGAGCTTATCAAGCCTCTTGGCGAGACAGGTTCAGGTCAGGGCGCACGTTGGAACAACCAGGAAGCTACTGAC
>CAVBOS010000215.1:0-3332 GCA_963597005.1 Lachnospiraceae bacterium | reverse complement strand
TTGAACGAGGCAAAAGCTTATCCGACATCTTTTTCAAAATACGGCGCATGCTACAGTTACGATATGCCGCACGCCAAAGAAAACAAAAATATTAAGGAGGATATTTCCTGTGCTTAACTCAATTATAGGTTCTCAAATTACTCTCGGTGCTTTTCTTATCTGTACCGCCGTTTCCATGGTGCTCGGTATCGGTCTTGCGCTTGTTGCAATGTTTCGTGAGAGGTCAAGCCAGAGCCTTGCGCTCACTCTTGCGGTTTTGCCCGTTGCCGTACAGGTTGTTATAATGCTTGTCAACGGTAACATCGGAGCGGGTGTCGCTGTTGCAGGTGCGTTCGGACTTGTAAGATTCCGTTCACAGCCGGGGACTGCCAGAGAGATTGCGGTAATTTTCCTTGCAATGGCAGTCGGTCTTGCAACGGGAATGGGTTATGTGGTGCTTGCCGTGCTGACCTTTGTGCTCGCAGGCGGATTGCTCATGCTTTTGACTCTTTTGCGTTTTGGACAGAAGAATGAGTCGGAGAGAATTTTGCGCATAACCATACCCGAAAACCTTGACTACGAAGGACTTTTTGATGATATTTTGGGCGAATATACAAGCGACTATGAGCTTGTGAGAGTGAAGACAACAAACATGGGAACTATGTTTGATCTCGAGTACCGCATTATGATGCCCGGTAACAGCGTTCCAAAGGCTTTTCTTGATGATTTAAGATGCCGAAACGGAAATCTTACGATTCAGTGCAGCAGAAATGTGATGAAGGAACTAACGCTCTGAGCTTGAAATTAATGCTTGGTATCGGTATACTGAAAGTTAAAGGAGAGTGATTTTGTGCGACTTTTGATTGCAGAAGATGAATTGGATTTAGCCGAGGTTCTGACTGTTTTCTTTGAGAAAAATCATTTTGCCGTGGATACGGTAAATAACGGCTTTGACGCTTACGAATACGGTATAACGGGAAACTACGATGCGATTATCCTTGATGTTATGATGCCGAAAATGAACGGTATCGAGGTGCTTCAAAAATTGCGTGCCGAGCACTGCGAAACGCCAATCATGATGCTGACAGCAAAGGGTGAAACCGATGACCGCATTATTGGTTTCAATGCGGGAGCGGACGACTATTTGCCAAAGCCTTTTGCACCCGATGAGCTTATAAGCCGTGTGAGAGCGATGCTTCGCCGAAGTGAAGCATATCATCCGACGCTCCTTTCGTTTTCAGATCTTACCTTAGACCCCGACACAGGACTTTTAACATGCGGAAAAGAGAGCCTGAGATTAAGCGGCAAGGAGTTTCAGATTATGGAGCTTTTTATGCGCAATCCCAATCAGGTTTTTTCGGCGGAAAGAATAATGATTAAGGTCTGGGGCTGGGATAACGATGCCGAAATCAATGTTGTCTGGGTGAATATATCAAATCTTAGGAAAAAGCTGAAATCTGTCGGCTCAAAAGCGACTTTGACGGCAAACAGGGGTCTTGGCTATTTGCTGGAGGACAATTCATGATTCGCCGTCTAAGGAAGAAATTTATCAAAATTGCCACTCTGTCTGTTGCGGCGGTCATGCTTCTGTTGACATTGATTTTGAATATTGCTATGGTAATTTCCACGGACAGTGACCAGCGTCAGACGCTCGATTTGATTCACAGCAACGAGGGAACAATTCCTCAGAACCAGACGCACGAAGAGCCTCCCGACATAAAAAACAGCACTGCGAGTCCTGCTCCGGACAGTACAAATCAAAGAGGGCCGTTCAACAAGGAAACACCCTTTTCCACCAGATTCTTTGTGCTGTGCTTTGATGACGAGGGCACGATGACCGAGGCAAACTTGAGCCGAATTGCCGCTGTTACAACGGAGAATGTGGACGAATATCTTGCGATAGCCGTGAAGCACGGTGAAGGATACGGCATATACAAAAGCTACCGATATGCCGTTTATTTGGCTGAAGACGGGGGATATGTAGCGATTTTTCTTGATTGCTATCAACAGCTTCGCACATTGAGAAGTGTCCTTTTGTGGTCGCTTGCGGCTGACGTGATGTGCATACTTCTTGTGTTTGCGCTTGTTGTTTTGTTCTCCGCCCGTGCGATTGACCCTGTGGTTCAGAGCACAAAAAAGCAAAAGCAGTTCATCACGGATGCAAGCCATGAGCTGAAAACTCCGATTACCGTTATTTCCACAAGCTTGAGGGTTCTCGAAATGGAGGTCGGAAAGCAAAAGTGGATAGGCAAAGCCGAGGCTCAGACGGAAAAGCTCACGTCGCTTGTAAATTCTCTTGTCACGCTTTCACGAATGGACGAGGACGAAAGTCCGCTAAAAATGAATGAATTTCAAATCAGCGAAGCAGTGCTTCAAACTGCAGAATTCTTTCGTGATTACGCTGCTGAAAGCGGACTTGGGTTTAATATATCAATTGCACAAGATTTAAGCTATTCGGGCGATGAATATTCCGTGAGACAGCTGGTTTCGATTTTAGCCGACAATGCGGTAAAGTATGCAACACCGAACACAGACATTGATTTATCGCTCGAAAAAACAAGACACGGAGTTAAGCTGACTGTTTCCAATGCGTGCGAGCAGCCTGAAGACGAGAGCCTTAGGAGAATGTTTGACCGATTTTACCGCATGGATTCCTCGAGAAATTCCTCGACAGGCGGTTTCGGAATAGGGCTTTCGATCGCAAGGAGCATAGCGGAAGGACACAAGGGCTTCATTCGTTCTGACTATAAGGACGGCAGGATTATAATCACTGCCGAGTTAAAATAAATAATCTAAAAAATAAACGCACCACAGAGGGATTTTTTGTTGTGCGTTTAATTTTTTTGTCAAAAAATTATTGACACTGAAAAAAAGCTGTGATATACTTTGCCTCGATTTTGAAAGACGAATCGAGTTTGTAAGAGTTTTTCAAAGCAATTTACCTAAGGACCGCCCAAAGGGGCTAAGGCCATACGGACAGCCGGGTCCACTGCCGATTTGCAACGAAAGTTGCGTTATTGATTGAGTTAAAAGCTCAAATTTTATAAGTTGGTTCCTTTACAACCATGAAATTGCACATTTTGGTGTGCAGACTTGTGAAACGGTCAATAAAGAGTAGTAAAAGTAAGATTGCTATATAGACTCTGACTCGCTCAGCCTTTTTGAATTATTCGGAATAAACCTATTTGTATACTTGTACCATTTTGCGTGGCGACAGGTTTGCGGTGGGGTGTTCTGTCTATACAATAACGCTGTAATTAAACGCAAGTTTGCACTTTTGTGCGGCTTGCGTTTTTTGTTGTCCGCCTTTAGGCATAACAAAACCCCTGGTTCTACCAGGGGTCAACAAAAAC
>CAVBOS010000214.1:0-3333 GCA_963597005.1 Lachnospiraceae bacterium | reverse complement strand
CAATGGAAGAAACCGCAAAAGCGCACAACATCACAAAGACTGCAATTGTACTTGTAGGCGATGTCATAACGCACCAACATTACAGAAAATCGAGACTTTATGCTCCTGATTTTTCTACCGAATACAGAAAAGCTTGTAGAGAAGAAACGAGTGATAATTATCCGAAACATAATAGATAAATTAATAACATTATGAGGAAAAAGTAATGAATATCAGTGTAGTAAGTTTTACTCAAAAAGGATACCTACTATCATGTAAGATAGCAGAAAAACTTAAAGACTTAAACCCCACAGATAAGGTAGAAATCTACACGAAATGTTCTCAGCTTGTAGCAGATGCTATAGATAAATTAACAAGCTCAAAATATGGCTATACATATATAGATTCTAAAATAGATAGATGGGCTTCTGAACAAATGCAGGACAAAAACACCCTTATCTTTATAAGTGCATGCGGCATAGCAGTAAGAGCAATCGCTCCATCGATAAAAAATAAACTATATGACAGTCCTGTCATTGTAATAGATGAATTGGGAAAATATGTTATTCCAATATTATCTGGACATATGGGCGGTGCTAACAAATTATCAAATTTGATTTCAGAGCAAATAAATGCTGTACCTGTTATCACCACAGCAACTGATATAAATGAAAAATTCACCGTTGATGTCTTTGCTAAGGAAAATGGTCTTACTATACTAAACAAAAACGGTATTGCAAAGGTATCATCAAAAGTGCTTTCAGATAAAACGATAGTTGTCTCAGCAGACAGCTCTTTTGGTAAGTGGATAATTCAAGGGAATTTTGAATTTGTTCAGTATCCGCCTGACAAACCTGTTGATATTCTCATATCTCAAGGCAACGATATAGAAAGATACAAGGCGGAATTATACTTAAAGCCAAAACAATATGTTTTAGGAATAGGTTGTAAAAAAAATACACCATACGAAAAAATAGACTGTGCCATAAATAAAAGCCTTGCAGAAACAAGAATAAATAAAAACGAAATTAAAATGATTGCATCTATTAACTTAAAACAACATGAGCCCGGAATATTAAAATGGTGCGATCAAAACAGGATAGAGTTCGTTACATACTCTGCCGAAGAATTACTTTCATTAGAGGGTAAATTTACAGCTTCTGCTTTTGTAAAAGAAAATGTTGGTGTCGATAATGTATGCGAGAGAGCGGCGGTATTAGGATGCAAAAATGAATTGCACGAGAAGTTTGAAAAAGAAAATACGTTATGCAATAAAGCAACAGCAAGTTATATTAATTTGCTGTACAAAAAACACATATACAACGGAGTAACAATAGCGATTGCCAGATATGGTTTAAGCAATAAAGAATAAATATATAATCAGAACAAATGGCAAACGGATGAAAAATAACATGAACAAAATTTATATAGTCGGAATGGGACCGGGAAATGAAGATATGATGACAGGACAAGCAATAGCTGCACTGGAAAGCGCGGATGTTATCATCGGTTATACGGTTTACATAAAATTGATATCGGATAAATATCATGAAAAAGAACTTCTGACGACACCTATGCGTCAGGAAAAAGAAAGATGCTATCTTTGTTATGAAAAAGCTCTTGAAGGTAAAACAGTGGCTTTGGTGTGTAGCGGAGATGCAGGAATCTACGGTCTGGCGTCTCTTATGTATGAAATAGGACAAAAATACAATACAGTAAAACTTGAGGTAATACCAGGCATTACCGCCGCAAACAGTGGAGCGGCCGTACTTGGAGCACCCTTAAACCATGATTTTTGCACAATCAGCTTAAGCGATTTGCTAACACCTTGGGAAAAAATAGAAAAACGTTTGATAGCTGCAGCTGAAGGAGACTTTGTCATAGCATTATATAATCCGTCCAGCCATAAACGAAAAGACTATCTAACGAAAGCGTGCGATATATTATTGCAAGTGCTTGAACCCGATAGACCTTGTGGCTATGTCGAAAATATAGGTCGTGAGGGAACCAAGTATACGATTTGCTCACTCAGTGAATTAAAAAACGCTCAGGTAAATATGTTTACAACAGTATTTATCGGAAACAATGGAACAAAAATCATTGACGGAAAGCTAGTCACAAGGAGAGGTTATCAAATTGAGTAAAATATTCATATTTGCAGGAACTACCGAAGGACGCAAGCTTTCAGAGTATTTGTGCTCCAAAAAAATAGAGCACGATGTATGCGTAGCAACGGAATACGGGGAAATTGTATTAAACGATAATCCATATGCTATTTTGCATAGAGGTCGCTTAAATAGTGATGAGATGCGGCGATTATTCAAAACACAAAAATGTGAAATTGTAGTAGATGCAACGCATCCTTATGCAACTGTAGTCACAGAAAACATTAAAAACGCGGCGGGTAAAATTAAATACCTTCGTCTTAAAAGGGATACTGATATATCAATAGATTATGGTGATGTTTATTATTTTTCTGACAATGAAACATGCGCTGACGCTCTTAAAAACACAACAGGAAATATATTGCTCACAACAGGCAGCAAAGAACTTTCTGTATATTGCAAGGAGAAAAGTGTAAAAGAGAGATTGTTTGTGCGTGTTCTTCCCGGTATGGAGAGTATCGGTTTATGTATGCAAAACGATATAGTAGGAAAACATATACTTGCACTGCAAGGACCTTTTTCTATAGCGCTCAACGAAGCAATCATTGACCAATACAACATCCAATGTCTTGTCACCAAAAAAAGCGGTGCTACAGGTGGATGGAATGAAAAAATCACTGCTGCGAAAAACAAAGGGATACCTGTATATGTAGTAAGTCAGAGTAGACAAGACAGCGGATTGTCATTTGACGAAATATGCGAATATTTTGATAATGAATATAGTACAACTAACATTGATATTTTCAACCACAAAAACAGTTTTGAAAAAACAATAGAACGCAAGCTTAATATCATTTTGGCAGGAATCGGCATTGGCAATAACAATCACTTAACCCGTTCGGTAACAGCGGCAATAGAAAGTGCAGACATACTGCTCGGCGCTAAACGCATGATTGAAAACTATAATGCCAAAATTGATAAGAAGCCATATTACTCGGCTAATCAAATTATTCCGTACCTTCACAAGATTTGTGAAAACAAAGATGAATTTACCTACAAAAACCATTTAAATACATTAAATGTTCTCATTTTATTTTCTGGTGACACGGGATTTTACAGCGGTTGCCAAAAACTATATTCTGCCATAAAAAAAGAGATAGAAACAGGAAAATTAAACGCTGATTTATCCGTTCTTCCCGGAATTTCATCAGTATCATACATGGCATCTGTCATTGGAGAATCTTACAAT
>CAVBOS010000213.1:0-3345 GCA_963597005.1 Lachnospiraceae bacterium | reverse complement strand
GCATAGAACATATCCTTAGAAGGATCCTTTACTGCTGCGGCAACTCTAGGATCCATCTTGCCGCCATTCTTCATTGTTAGTGTGTATGTATCTGTTCCGCTAGCGAAAATCTCTTCGCCAAGCTTAATGAGCTCCTCGTTAGTGCCATAGACTTCACGGCAATAGTTTGTCATAACACGAGGCGGTCTCTTGCAGAAAAGTCCTGAATCCGGAACAATACCGATGTAAGGAGAATCAAGTCTGAGCATTTCTGCGAGAAATTCCTCTGTCTTCGGAACGCCGAATCCGAGTCCTGCATGAATTTCTATGCACATGCATACATCGTACTTCTCAGCAGTCTCAAGGCACGGCTCGAGAACCCAAGCAGGAACCATTGAAACAAGTCTTAATACCTTGAATCCGAGACGGTGAGCAAGCTTGATTTCCTTTTTGATAAGATCAATGCACTCTCTCTTAGTGAGCTCACGGTTTTTGTACATATTTGTGTTAAGGAAGCAGTCATCACAAGCAAGTCCGATAGGATTGTTCTTGATAATCTCATCCCACTTTGCAAGTGTTTCCTCTGAAGGTTCGGGAGCACCCGGAATCATCTGGTCGGGCAGAAGCTCGATTCCGTCTGTTCCGAGAGACTTAACATATTTTACGATTTCCTCAAGGTTCATTTTTCCTGTGAGGTACTGATACTGAAGGCTGTATAAGCTGACTGATGATTTAATGCCCATAATTATTTCATCCTTTCATATTAATTAATTCTGTGAATTTTTAGCTTTTACATGTGCTCTGATATCGTCGAAATCCTTGTCTGACTTATCCCAGAGAATTAAAAGTCCGACTGCTGCAACGATAAGAAGAACTGCAGGAATAAGGTTTACGGTAATGTTGATACCCGAAAGAGCCTTTGCGCTCTGCTCCATGCTGCCTGCTACATAACCGAAACCGCTGATAACGAGAATACCGAATGCAGAACCGATAGCATTGCCGAGCTTTGTGGAAAGTCCATAGGTTGCGTAATAAGAACCATCCTGACGAACGCCTGTCTTGTCTTCCCAATAATCAACACAATCGGCAACCATTGAAAGACACATTGGGAATCCGCAGTTGAATATACCGTAGATGCAGTGACCGATGATAATCTGAGTCATGTTTGTAAACGGAGCAAAGTAAACTACAAAGAGTCCTATTCCCTGACCGATCAAGCATGCCGCAAGAGTTTTCTTTTTGCCGAACTTATTGGCAAGAGGTGCGATGATAAACGAGCCTATAACACCGCCGATTGACGGAATTGTCATGATAAGGGAAATGAGGGTAAAAGCGCCAAGGCAATAGATTACATAGTAAGTTGTGATTGAGATACGACCCATAAAAGCAACCATCTGGATTGTGGAAACTATGAATATAACCATAAGGTACTTATTCTTTACCATACCAGAAAGGGTTTCTTTTGGATTGAGCTTCTTAGCCTCTGTCTTGGGGATAATAACTTCCTTAGATGTGAAGAAAACAATCAGGAACAGCGGAATAGAGATTATTGAGTATACAACAGCTGTCATCATGTATCCGTGACCTGTTGCAACTTCTGCTCCGTTACCGGAGAAATGAAGAGCCATACCTGCTGAGCAAGCATTAACAATAATCATACCGACATTCATACCGATGTTTCTCGAGACGCCTATTGCATTACGCTGCTTCGGATCCTCTGTCATAACCGCTGCCAACGACGAATAAGGAATGTTGACAAGTGTATAGAGCATACCGGCAATAATATAAACAATAGCCGAGAAAATTATTCCGCCTGTACCGTTTCCGACATTGATAAATGTCATAACGGCGAATATAGCGAGGAACGGGCAACCGAAAGCAATCCAAGGACGGAAGCGTCCGAATTTTGTACGGCAATTTTCGGCAATTGAACCCATCATCGGGTCATTAACAGCATCCCATATACGGGCAATAAGCATAATTGCGGAAACTACAGCAGGAGCAAAACCTACTACATCTGTATAAAATATTGTCAGATAAGAACCAACGAACGTCCAAACAAACTGTGATGCCAAATCACCGAGTCCATAACAAACCACGGCAAGCTTAGACGCCTTTTTTACATTTACATTTTCCATATCCTTCACCTTTAAAATTTAATTTTTATTTCCTTAACGAATTCCGGTTTGCTAAGGAGGAAAAGCTTTTCTTAATGTAATTTTATTTTACTCAAAATACCGTTATCTTTCCTTACTGTCTTTTCATTTATTTCATCGAGTGTTGCAAACAAGAGAGGATATAAACAGAAAACCGCAACAAACAACAGTCATTTGTTGCGGTTAATATACAAAATCTTTTTATTTGATAGCAATATTCTTGTACAGAAATATCATCAGCAGTAAATTCGTCGCAATAATCAAAAGAAAACCGCCGAGAAATCAATCTCAGCGGTTTAATTTATTAAGCAACTGCTCCTCCGTAGTAAAGCCCGAGTACAATCCATAAGCCAAGGTTACCGAGGATTAACCCCAATATAACCGACGCCAATACATCGGACGGGAAGTGAACATATAAATACAGTCTCGAAAAAGCAATAATTGCGGCTATCGGTATTGCAAATAACGCAAAATGCCAGTTAGCCGAAGTCATAATTACCGCCGCTATCACAGAAGATAATGTATGACAAGACGGAAAAGAATAGTCCTTAGGATTTCTGATTAAGAGAATAGCCTCTTCAAGCCAACACGGACGATGTCTTGCGACAACATTTTTAAGAAATATATTTCCCGTTAAAACTCCCGATGCCAAGCCAACCAACATAGCAACACCGTATCTTTGATATGTTTTGGACATCAGCATAAACACAGCGGAAATCAGCCAGAAAAATCCCCCGTTTCCGAGTTTGGTTAATTTAGGCATAAGAAAATCCAGTGCATCGCACTTAATGTTTTTCTGAATCCAACGCATTACAGTCCAATCAAAATGCTGAATATGTTTAAGCATGCTGTTCCCTCTTTAGTACTCTTTATCAAATCCACACAAACCTACGCTTAATAACATAGTACCTTTTTTATCGATAAAAGTCAACATTGCGTTAGTCGCTATTCAGTTTATTTGCATTTTGGTGCTGTTTTTTCTACCTGAGATTTTGTCAGACTATATTTAATTCGCCTCTATATAATTCTTTTCCGCTTTCCTCAAGAATTAACTCAAGCTTGCTTTTTTCAGGAGTGAAAATCATTTTCCGATTCCATATGCTAAGTGATTCCTTGTCAAGCTCAAGAATAACCTGTTTTTTCTCACCGACCTTAAAAAAGATCTTTTGAAAAGCTTTCAGCTCCTTGCATCTTCTGACGATACTTCCGT
>CAVBOS010000212.1:0-3349 GCA_963597005.1 Lachnospiraceae bacterium | reverse complement strand
CCCATGGTGGAATAAATATCCGTCTCTGCCGAAGTCAGAACTCGTGCGGTAAAGGTAGAGTTGTTACCGCCGCCGTGCTCTGCATGAAGCGACATACATAAATCGAGAAGACGAGCCTCTTCATCGCTAAATTTTCTATCTTCTCTTATCGCATTCAAAATTGACTCGGCAGTTGAGTGACCCTTTTCGAACGGGTGGAAGAACATACTCTGCTTATCGTAATAACGCCTTTTAACCTGATAAGCATAGCTCATCATAGCAGGTAATTTTGCTATAAGCTCAATTGACTGCTTCATGTTGTTCTCAAGCGTGAGATTATCAGGGTCATCATCATATGAATAGAGCGTCAGAACACCACGAGCCATCTTGTTCATGATGTTCTTAGACGGATTCTTCATGATAACGTCCTCGGGGAAGTACTCGGGAAGCTCACGGTTCTCATAAAGAATTTCACAAATTCTGTCGTACTGTCTTTTTGTCGGTAAATTACCGAAAATAAGAAGCCAAACTACCTCTTCATATGAGAATCTGTTCTCGGCACGGCAACCGTTTATGATATCGGCAACATTAATTCCCCTGTAAGTCAGGCGGCCGTCATCGGGAATTTTGTCACCGTCATCGATAATATATCCGTGAACATTACAAATATGAGTGAGACCCGCCATAACGCCCGTGCCGTCACTGTTTCTCAGTCCCCTTTTTACCTTGTTGTTGGCAAAATCTTCCTTGGTTATGATATTGTTCTTGCGATACTCTTCGCACAACTCATGGAGGACATCATTTCCGCTTCCGAAAAGCATACTTTCAATTGGCATAGTATTACCTCCTTATCTGATTCATCAGCGTATTTATTTTCTTTCAACATCACACAAAATCCGACTGTGCTCGGATTTAAATAACACATAGCATTTAGATTATAACCCAATCTGAGGGTTTTATCAAGTTTTTGAACAATTATTAGGCAAAACTTTCATTTTTTCTCTGAAATAGATAAAAAATCTAACTCTCGGCCTTGATTAATGAATATTTTTTAAACGCAATACTGCATATTCTTGTGTATATTTGCGGTTCATATGCAAAAACAGCGAACAGAAACTAAATTTCTGTTCGCTGTTTATTTGTGTTAACGCATTTAATATTTTAACGGAGATGAATAGAGACCTGTTTCTGTCAGCTTTTTCATGGCTGCCACAACAACAGGCTTATCTTCCTTGTAAGTGACGCCGTACCACTTATCAGAGCTTGAAAGCACCTTAACATCAGCCTCACCGCTTGCAAGCATATCATTCACAACAAACGGCAGAAAATATTCACCCTTCATTGGATTATTTTCGATAGCATCTTTCAAAAACTCAGGGAAATCTTCGATAAGCTTATCAACAAAGGATTTTGTAAATCCCCACATATTCATGCTTACAACAGTATTTTTTGGGAACATTGTCCATGTGTTTCCGTCATCCTCGGTGAATGCCGCACCGCCGTCTTTCGGCTCAATTCTTGTTCTCTCGACTATTCCAGTCAGCATGGAATTCTCGTCAGTCGAGCAAATTCCTCTTGCAACGTGTCCGTTCTCTGAGAGAGTCTTCATGAGCTCATAGCCAACCATGACATAGTGCTTCTTCTCATCGTCCTTTGCATTAGCGAGGAACTTATAAATCTTCTCGAAAGCCTCTGTTCCATAGTAATCGTCTGAGTTGATTGCCGCAAAGCTTGCATCCAAGTATTCTCTTGCGGAATAAACTGCGTGAGCTGTACCCCACGGCTTCACTCTGCCCTCGGGTACTGAAAAGCCCTCGGGAATATCGGTGAGCTTCTGAAATGCATAGTGCACCTCAAAATGCTCCTCTGCTCTTTTTCCGACCTTCTCACGAAAATCTGAGTAGAGTTCCTCCTTGATGATAAACACAACTCTTCTGAAACCTGCTCTGTAAGCGTCAAAAAGAGAATAGTCCATGATAATCTCGCCGTTCTCTCCGATTGGATCTATCTGCTTGAGACCACCGTATCTCGAGCCCATTCCCGCTGCCATAACCACAAGTATCGGTTCTTTCATAATAAATTTGCCTTTCTGTATTCTGATTATTTTGTAACCTGTTTGCCTTCCCCTCAAAAAAGCTTTTTCGCAAACAAACTCAGTTTGATTATATATCGTTTAGCCTTATCAATTCAATATAAAAATAAAAATCGGAGAGAACTTATCTCTCCGATTCATTACTTGTATCAATTAATAACCGTAATCGGTATTATCAGAATTATAATCCGTATCCTCTGAGTCAGCAGTCTCTGTGCTCTCATCCGTTGAGTCTGAGGTGTAATCTCCTGTAGAATCATACAAATCCTCGTAGATGAACTCGTGAATGTGATCAGCCGCTACATCGAGGTCATATTTCCATTCCCAAGAACCGCTGTCGTAGTCCTCATAGAATGTGCCACCCTCGGGGTTCTCATACTCACCCGGAACGGTGATTCTCTCAACTGTAAAGTTACCTGTGATGAACGAAACAAATCCGAGAAGAGTTGTGGTGTCAACGCTTGTCTCAGTAAGAGAAGCGCACTGCTTGATGAGATTCGGAAGATCGGTAACACTTACATTCTGAAGCTTGTCAGCCAAAGCAACAAGAACCTTCTGCTGTCTTCCTGCTCTGTATGTATCGGAATCGATATAACGGATTCTTGCGTAAGCAACAGCCGCATTACCCGACAAATGAACAACTCCGTCCTGCTCGGCAATGTAGTCGGCATCTGTGATACCGGAAGCATCGCCCTCCTGACCGAGAAGGTCTCTGAGGTTTTTATTCGTCTGCTCGCATTCCTCTGTTGAAAGCTCAATGTCAACACCGCCAAACGCATCAACGATTGCCGCTGTCTTTCCGAAGTTAACCGTTGCATAGTCTGTTATATCAAGCTTGAAGTTGGAGTTAAGAACCTTAAGTGCAAGCTCAGGGCCGCCTATTGAGTAAGCCGCATTTATTTTATCGTATCCCGTTGCTGTGTAAGCTTCGTCACCGATATATACTCGTGAGTCACGAAGGATACTGGTCATCTTAACCTTATTGTGAATCTCGTCAACAGAGAGAATCATGATAACATCCGAAAGACCCTTCATGTCGGAATCACGTGAGTCAACGCCGAACAAAGCGATATTTTTAATCTCTGGATTAGTCTCAACGTCAGAGACAATTCCAAGAGCATCCTTATCCTTTGTGATTGTGGTTGTAGTCATTCCGCCAAGAAGATACTGCGTAATATACAGCATTCCGCCACCGATAATCATACAAAAACAGCACAAAACTATAATTGCCGCCTTAGCTCCTGTATGTCTTTTCTTTCTCTTTACTCTGTTGTACCT
>CAVBOS010000211.1:0-3350 GCA_963597005.1 Lachnospiraceae bacterium | reverse complement strand
GCAGTATACTCCTCAGGAGATTTCCGCTATGATTCTCCAGCAGCTCAAGGCTGATGCAGAGGCTTATATCGGCGAGCCTGTAACAAGCGCAGTTATCACTGTTCCGGCTTACTTCACAGACGCTCAGCGTCAGGCAACTAAGGACGCAGGTAAGATTGCGGGTCTCGATGTTAAAAGAATTATCAACGAGCCGACAGCTGCAGCTCTTTCCTACGGTGTAGATAAGGAAGACGACCAGAAGGTTATGGTTTATGACCTCGGCGGCGGTACATTCGATGTTTCCATCATTGAGATGGGCGACGGCGTTCAGGAGGTTCTCGCAACAGCTGGTAACAACAGACTCGGCGGCGACGACTTCGACCAGAGAATCATCGACTGGATTGCAGATTCCTTCAAGGTTCAGGAGGGCATTGACCTTCACGGCGACAAGATGGCTATGCAGAGACTTAAGGACGCTGCAGAGAAGGCTAAGATCGAGCTTTCCGGCACAACAAGTGCTTCCATCAACCTCCCGTTCATCACAGCAGACGCTACAGGTCCTAAGCACCTCGATTTAACTCTCACAAGAGCTAAGTTCAATGAGCTCACAGCAGACCTCGTCGAAAAGACAATGGGCCCTGTTCGTCAGGCACTTTCCGACTCAGGTCTTTCTATAAACGAAATCAATAAGGTTCTCATGGTTGGTGGTTCTTCCAGAATCCCGGCTGTTCAGGAAGCTGTTAAGAACTTCATAGGCAAGGAGCCGTTCAAGGGTATCAACCCTGATGAGTGCGTTGCTATCGGTGCTGCTATCCAGGCAGGTGTTCTCGGCGGTGAGGTTCAGGGACTTCTCCTCCTCGATGTTACTCCGCTTTCACTCGGTGTTGAGACAATGGGCGGCGTCATGACAAAGATCATCGACAGAAACACAACAATTCCTACAAAGAAGAGCCAGATCTTCTCCACAGCTGCAGACGGCCAGACAAGCGTTGAGGTCAACGTTCTCCAGGGCGAGAGAGAGTTCGCTAGAGACAACAAGCAGCTCGGTCTCTTCAAGCTTGACGGCATTGCACCTGCTCCGAGAGGAATTCCCCAGATCGAGGTTTCTTTCGATATCGATGCTAACGGTATCGTAAATGTTACAGCTAAGGACCTTGGTACAGGCAAGGAGCAGCACATCACAATTTCTTCTTCTTCCAACATGAGCAAGGAAGACATCGACCGTGCTGTTAAGGCTGCAGAGCAGTTCGCAGAAGAGGACAAGAAGCGCCGTGAAGAGGTTGACACCAAGAACACAGCCGAGAATGCTTGTTATCAGGCAGAGAAGCTTATCAACGATAACGCTGATAAGATCGGCGAAGAGGATAAGAAGGAGGTTAACTCCAAGGTCGCAGCCCTCAGAGAGAAGCTCAACGGCGGTTCCGTTGAGGAGCTCAAGGCCGGTATGGACGCACTCGAGAAGGCACTTTACAATGTAAGCACAAAGCTTTATCAGCAGGCTAACCCACAGGGCGGCGCACAGCCGAACGGTCAGCAGCCTCCGTATGGCGCAGGCACAGACAACGGCGCTAACGGCAATAACGGTGACGTTTATGACGCTGACTTCAAGGATGTCGACTGATAATTAACCGTATTCAAAGAGTGACTGTACCCAGGTGCAGCCACTCCTTTGTGATAATCTAAGAATAAATGCAAGAGTTTTCGGTAGGTAATCATTCTGCCCGTAAAACATGGAGCCCGTGCTCCTTTGCATTTAGACGAGTAAAGCTTACAGGGAGTGTATCCAATTGGCAGATAAAAGAGATTACTATGAGGTGCTCGGACTTCAGAAGGGCGCTTCGGACGATGAAATAAAGAAAGCCTATCGAAAGATGGCTAAGAAATATCACCCGGACTTAAACCCGGGCGACAAGGAGGCGGAAGAGCACTTCAAGGAGGTCAATGAGGCCTATGAGGTTCTTTCCGATTCCGATAAGAAATCCCGTTACGACCAGTTCGGCTTTGCGGGAGTAGATCCTAACTTCGGCGGCGGTGCAGGCGGTGCGGGAGCATGGGGAGGCGCTGCGGGCGGCGGCTTTGATATCAACGATATCTTTGACAGCTTCTTCGGCGGCGGATTCTCAGGCGGCTCAAGACGCTCCAATCCTAATGCTCCGAGAAGAGGTTCTGACTGCGAGGCAAGCGTCACCATTTCGTTTGAGGAGGCGGCAAAGGGTTGTAAAAAGACCATAAGCTACAATCCGATTGAGACTTGTGACGATTGCGACGGAACGGGAGCAGAAAAGGGAACAAGCCCAAAGACCTGCCCAACATGCGGCGGTACGGGAAGAATAAATATTCAGCAGAGAACACCTTTCGGTGTTATGCAGTCTCAGCAGACCTGTGACAATTGCCACGGTACGGGTAAAATCATCGAGCATCCGTGCAAGAAGTGTGACGGTCACGGCAGAATAAGACACAAGAAGACTATCGAGGTCACAATTCCAGCCGGTATTGATGACGGAAATATCCTTAACGTAAGCGGAAAGGGTAACGCAGGAGTCAACAAGGGCCCGAGCGGAGATCTTCACGTTGAGGTTAATGTAAGACCGCATGCAATATTCGAGAGAAGAGGAAACGACGTTTACATTGATATGCCGCTTACATTCACTCAGGCGGCTCTCGGATGTGATGTCGAGGTTCCGACACTTGACGGAAAAGTAAGCTACCATGTTCACGAGGGAACTCAGCCGAACGATAAGTTCAGACTCAAGGGCAAGGGTATTCAGAGCTTGCACGGTTATGGTAAGGGCGACGAGTATGTAACCGTTACCATTGAAGTGCCGAAGAACCTAACAAAGCAGCAGAAGGAACTTCTAAAGAAGTTCGATGAGGGCTGTGATGACAAAAACTATCAGAAGCGAAAGGGATTTTTCTCCAAGCTGAAGGATATGTTTGATAATTAAAAAACAGCTGATTTGCGGACATAAAAGTTTTTGGTTTCGCTTTTTACAAAAAAGCGAAAGGGTGTGGGCAGAGCCCACATAAGGCACGAAGTGCCGACTCAAAAGAGAAAGGCGTGGGAAAATACGGCGAAGCCGGACGTTTTCCTTGCCGAACTGCTCGCAAAAAAGCTAAAATTCAGAACATATATCACGTAGGGGCGGTCTTTGACCGCCCTTTATGTATTTTAACCTTGTGCGTGGGCGACCTTTGGTCGCCCGCTTACGGGAGTTGATTATTCTTATTTATGCAAATAATTGGTTGCCTTTGAAATTCTGTCTTTAATCAGTGTGGAGTTGGGTTGGAACGGTATTTGCGTTCAGTATTTCTCTTCGTGTAAATCGGTCGGCTTGTCGGCTTAACTACGGGCATTCGCCCTGAAAATGCTA
>CAVBOS010000210.1:0-3388 GCA_963597005.1 Lachnospiraceae bacterium | reverse complement strand
CGAAAAGCCGCAACGCAGCTATCGAGAGAAGCAATGCCGACATTTGCCTTTTGTGCGATGATGACGAGACCTTTGCCGACGATTACACCGAAAAAATGGTCAGGGCATATGAGGAAAATCCTCAGGCGGATGTCATTATATTTAAGATGATAAACCGTACGCCGTCTTTTGAAGACAAGGTTATGCGCCTAAAATTTCCCAAGATTTTAAAGGTCGCTTCATGGCAGATTTCTTTTAAGAGAGAAAGCCTTATGAGAACGGGAGTGCGTTTTGACGAATTGCTTGGTTCGGGCACGGGCAACGGCGCCGAAGAGGAACTCAAGTTTTTAAGTGACTGCATTGCAAACGGGCTCGAAATTTGGTATGTCCCGTATGAGCTTGCCGAGGTGCACGAAGGCGGAGACAGTCAATGGTTTTCGGGTTTTGATAAAAAATTCTTCGAAAACAGAGGAGCAACCACGAGATATATTCTCGGATTTCCGATTGCCGCCGCATACGCTTTATTTTACTGCGTCAAAAAAAGACCTAAGTATCGTGAGAATTTGAACTTTTTTGAAGCAATGAGTGCGATATTCAAGGGGATAAACGAGAATAAAATAGAAAAAGCCAAAAAGTCGGCTGAGTCTAAAGTTTTGTAAGGGTATATATGGATAAAATTCTTTCATTTGTAGTTCCGTCGTACAACTCCTCGAAGTTTATGAGCACGGTTATTTCATCGTTTCTCGAAGCTTCTGTTGTTGACAAACTCGATATAATAATAGTAAATGACGGCTCGACCGACGACACAGCCGAGCAGGCTGAAAAATTTGTGAAGCTGTATCCGCAGTCTGTCCGACTGATTAATCAGGAGAACAAAGGTCACGGCGGTGCGCTTAACACGGGTCTTAGCGCCGCAGTCGGTAAATATGTCAAGGTTATCGACGCAGACGACTGGGTTGTCACGAAAAATCTTCCGTCCTTTGTCGAAAAGCTCGAGAATATCGAATCCGATGTAATTTTAACTCATCATTACACCGTAGATGTCGGAAACGGAAACGAGCTCAAAAAATGGATGAGCTATCCTGATGAATTCGAGAGAGCATATTCTTTTGACGAGATTATGGTAAACTGGAAAAGCTTCGACAGAAGTCTCACTTTCCACGGCATTACCTATAATACGAAATTCTATCAGGAAAACTGCATGCAGCTTTCCGAGCACGTTTTTTACGAGGACCACGAGTATGCGACCGTGCCGTGCTGTGTGGCAAAGAGTGTCACGCCGATTGATATGTTCATTTACTGCTACCGTATCGGCGATGTGACTCAGAGTGTTTCAAACGTCAATCAGCTAAAGAGAATCGGCCACACCAAGGCGGTTCTTGAGCGTCTTATTGCGGAGTATCCGAGAAGGAATTTCGAGACTGACGCACAGCGCTCATATTACTGCATGAAGGCTCAGGGACTTCTCATGAGCTACCTTATGACGGTGCTGCTTGTCGATAAGGATAGAAAAAAGGGCAGAGCTATGGCGGAAGAAATCATGCGTGAGTTTGAAGAAAAGCTTCCCAAGACCTACTCTAAGGCAGTTAAGCAGTACAAAGCATTCAAGGCTATGAACAGCCTGCACATAGACAAAAACGGTTGGGAGAACATTTCTCACTCCAAGCTTTACAACAAATTAAGGGGAAATCACAGCTTCGACTGATTTGAAAGGTTCGTTATGGAGAAATTAAAGAGTAAAATGCACCCCAAGGAGGGTTCTTTCCTTGAGGTTTTTAAGTATTGGGACTTGCTCGTACAGCTTGTTTCAAGAGATGTTAAGCTAAAATACAGAAGAAGCTTTCTCGGTTATCTTTGGAGCATTTTGAATCCGCTGTCCGTTATGATAATCATGGCAGTGGTTTTCTCGTTCCTGTTTGCCCAGAGAGTTGAGCTTTTCCCGATATATCTTCTTGCCGGTAAATGCTGCTTCGATTTTGTGCAGACCTCAGCCGACAAGGCAATTTATGCCATTACCGACAATGATTCATTACTAAAGAAAACCTATGTTCCGAAGTATATGTTCACCGTGGCAAGGGTAACCTCCACCATGATAGACTTTTTCTTCAGCCTCGGAGCTATGGTTCTTGTTATGCTGGTGTATTCTTTCATTGAACACAGGGTGCTGTTTTCTTTTGTCAATCTCGGATTTGTCGTTCCGATGTTTGAGCTCTATATTTTCACCACGGGTCTCGGACTTCTTTTGTCTGCGGCACACGTATTTTTCAGGGACATTCGCTATATCTTCAACGCCATCATCACAGCTTTGTCTTACGCTTCTGCGGTTTTCTACAGTGTTGATATGATTTATGAGAACAACTCTAAATTAGCTACAATACTTGCGAAATTCGTAGAATATTTCAATCCTATATACATTTATATCAAGCAGATGAGATATTTCCTCTGGGTGCCGACGCTTGCAGGCGATGTGCCCTCTTGGAGCTTTTTGCACGGCTACGATTTCATTCTCGGCTTTGGCTATGCTTTTCTCATGTTCTTGATCGGAAACGCTGTGTTCAAGAGAAGTCAGGATAAGTTTATCCTTTATATCTGAGGAGGTAATTATGGAAGACAATTTTGTATATTCCTCGGTTGCAGATATTCTTGAAAAAGGACTTGCTACAGTTGATCCGCTTCCCGACATAAAGGACGAGGATTGCGCCGTTATAGTTGACGATGTAACCGTTAGATTCAATAAATCGAGCGAAAATATCGATAATCTCAAGGAGTATTTTGTCAAGCTTGTCAAGCACGAGCTCATGTTCCAGGAGTTCCTTGCACTTCAACATATTAATCTCAAGATTAAAAAAGGCGAGGCGTGGGGAATTATCGGAACTAACGGTTCGGGAAAATCCACGCTTCTAAAGTGTATCAGCCGAATACTCAAGCCATATAAGGGCAAGGTAACGGTAAACGGTACTATCGCTTCGCTTATCGAGCTTGGAGCGGGTATCGATCACCGTTTGACCGCAAGGGAAAACATCTACCTCAACGGCTGTATACTTGGTTATGACAAGGAATTTATCGACTCGAAATTTGATGAAATAGTTGAGTTCAGCGAGCTTTACGACTTTCTCGATACTCCGGTCAAGAATTTCTCGTCAGGTATGATTTCCCGACTCGGCTTCTCTGTTGCAACGATAGTCCAGCCCGATATCCTCATTGTTGACGAAGTTCTCTCCGTCGGTGACGTGCTTTTCACAAAGAAATGCATGAACAAGATGGACGAGATGCTCAGAAACGGCGCAACGCTACTATTCGTTTCTCACGATCTCGACAGCGTGCAGTCCATGTGTGACAAGGCAATTTGGATTGATAAGGGCAACACCATCATGCAGGGAGATATAGATGTTATTGCCGACGCATATCC
>CAVBOS010000209.1:0-3395 GCA_963597005.1 Lachnospiraceae bacterium | reverse complement strand
ACTGAAAACCTCGCTTACCTGACAGCATTTTGAGATTGCGACGCTTGCGACACCGCCGCATCCGATAACAAGAACTCTACTCATGATGAAACTCCTTTACTATTTGTATTTAGTGTATTCTTACTTCTCAAGTGCCAACAAAAGCTCTCGCAAAACTTTGCATGCTACGGCGGTAGAAACTCCGCTGTGGTCAAGCATCGGTGCGAGCTCATTGACATCAGCTCCGATAATATTCGCTTTCGCCACGGTGCGAACAGCACTCAAAAGTGACAAAAAGCTCACGCCGCCTGCCTCTGGCGTTCCCGTCCCCGGAAATACGGACGGGTCAAGACAGTCGAGGTCAATCGTAAAATAAACAGGCACATTCGTTTCTCTTAACTTTTCTATCAGTTCTTCAAGTCCCGTGAAATCAAATTTGTGCATATCCGTGTGCTTCTCTGCGAAACGGAACTCTTCCCTGTCGCCGCTTCTTATGCAGAACTGGTGAACTCGTCCGTCTCCGATTAAATCGTGACAGCGGCGAAGAACGCATGCATGACTTAGCTTTGCACCGAGGTAATCGTCTCTCAAATCGGCATGAGCGTCAAAATGTATAATGTGCAAATCAGGATATTTTTCTACTGCCGCACGCACGGCACCGAGAGTCACGAGATGCTCACCGCCGAGCAAAACGGGAAGCTTTCCGTCATTTAAAATTACTTTTTCACGGGACTCAATATCCAAAAGCGCACTTTCAGCCGAGCCGAAACAAAGCTCCAAATCACCGCTGTCGAAAATTTTGCAGTCGGTGAGATCCTTGTCCTGATAAGGACTGTAGGTTTCAAGTCCGAAACTTTCGTGGCGCATAGCCGATGAACCGAAGCGTGCCCCCGGTCGATAGCTTGTCGTTGAATCGAACGGTGCGCCGAATATAACTATGTTTGCATCGGCATAGCTGCTTTCACAACCGATAAAATTTTCTATATTTCTTTCAAGCATCAGCGTTCCTCCACCTCTCTGAGCATTTCCTCAAGAAATGCCGGCAAATAAAAAGCTCCGACATGCAAGCGGCTTGTGTAATATTTCGTGCGCATATTAAGCGCGTTCCAAGCATCTGCATCCATATCGTTTATCGGGTGATATTTCTTGCTCGCAAAGCCGAAAAGCCAGTAGCCTGCCGCAAAGGTTGGAATATGAGCCTGATACACCTTGCTTATCGGAAAGGTATCCGCAATTCTCTGGTGACTGCGTTTCATGGCATTTGCATCTTCGGCATAAAACGGACTTCCTTGCTGATTTACCATTATTCCGTCCTCACGAAGCGCATTAAAGCAGCTGCCGTAAAATTCTCGTGTAAAAAGTCCCTCCGATGGCCCAAACGGGTCTGACGAATCGACTATGATAATGTCGTACTCATTCTCGCACTTTCTGATGAACTTTAATGCGTTCCCATAGTAAATATGCACTCTGCGGTCATCCATACGGCATGCATTACCGGGCAAATATGCACGGCAAGCCTCTATAACCTGCGGATCCATCTCAACCAAATCTATCCGCTTGACTCTGTCGTAGCGTGTGAGCTCCTTAACTACTCCGCCGTCGCCCGCACCGATAACAAGAATATCTTTGGCGTTTTTGTGCACCGACATCGGCACATGAGTTATCATCTCATCATAGATAAATTCATCTCTCTCCGTGAGCATGACATTTCCGTCAAGCGTCAATACCCGTCCAAATTCAGGCGTCTCGAAAATATCTATGCGCTGATAGTCGCTCTGCTTGGAATAAAGCTGACGGTTAACTCTTATGCTGTGCTTGACATCGGGAGTATGAAATTCAGAAAACCACATTTCCATTTTTGAACCTCCGTTAAGCCAAAACATTGAGCCGCAAAATATCGGGATCCTCAGGGCCTGTCATACTGCATCCCTTTAATTTTGCATACTCGATGTAATCTAAAATTTCCGCTGTGATACGCTCGCCGGGTGCCAAAATAGGAATTCCGGGAGGATAACACATAACAAACTCACTGCACACCATTCCCTCTGTCTCACGAAGCGGCAGACTTTTTTTCGGTGCATAGAAAGCCTCCTGAGGACTTGCGGCAACCTCGGGATCTATATACTCCTGACTTAAAAGTCCGGCACCGTCAGTGTGATAGCGGCGCTTGATTTCCGCAAGCGCACTGACAAGACGCTCCACCTCCTGAGGTCGGTCACCGATGGAAAGATAAGCAAGAATATTTCCTATGTCGCCGAACTCGATTTGAATGTCGTACTCATCACGGAGAATATCATAAACCTCAATACCCGCAAGACCGATATCAAGCGTGTGAATACTCAATTTGGTTATGTCAAAATCAAAAACGGAGTTTCCGTTGCAAAGCTCTTTTCCAAAAGCATAATAACCCCCGACTGCGTTTATTTCCTCTCGTGCGTACTCCGCCATATCGGCTACCTGATGGAAAACCTGTCGTCCTCTGAGCGCAAGATTTCTGCGTGAAATATCAAGGCTCGACATGAGAAGATAGCTTCCCGAGGTTGTTTGAGTGAGGTTAATTATCTGACGCACATACCCCGCATGTACATTCGACCCAGTCAAAAGAAGACTCGACTGCGTCAGACTTCCGCCGCTTTTATGCATGGAAACAGACGCCATATCAGCACCCGCCGCCATTGCAGAAACTGGAAGTCCGCCGCCAAAATAAAAATGCGTTCCGTGAGCTTCGTCTGCAAGACAGAGCATTCCCGCATTATGAGCCATGCGCACAATCTCACGAAGATCACTGCAAATTCCGTAGTAGGTGGGATTGTTGACAAGCACGGCAACCGCATTAGGATGCTCGGCAATCGCCTTTGCCACCTGCTCGCGCTTCATTCCAAGGCTTATGCCCAATCGGTTGTCCACCTCGGGATTCACATAAACGGGAACCGCACCGCATAGAACAAGTGCATTCAGAACACTGCGGTGAACATTTCTCGGCAAAATTATCTCATCTCCACGCTTACAGGCTGTCAGCACCATACTTTGCACCGAGCTTGTCGTGCCGCCGACCATCAGAAAAGCATGCGCCGCACCGAAAGCATCTGCGGCAAGTTCCTCTGCTTCTCTGATAACAGAAACAGGGTGACAGAGGTTATCAAGCGGCTTCATGCTGTTTACATCCACACCGACACACTGCTGACCGAGAAACTCCGTCAGCTCTGGATTTCCCCTTCCTCGCTTATGGCCGGGCACATCAAAGGGAACAACACGCATTCTGCGAAAGTTCTCCAACGCCTCATGTATGGGAGCTCGATTCTGGTCGAGTCGGGAACGCTTCATGTCTGTGTTCATTTTTCCTCCGTTCCGGGTTCCTTACAAAATCAAAACCACTAGTAAACTAGTGGTTTGCTCAGACCCTAGAAGGGTCAGTA
>CAVBOS010000208.1:0-3411 GCA_963597005.1 Lachnospiraceae bacterium | reverse complement strand
TCTTATAAGAGATGCAGAGAACAATGAGGCTGCTGAGGTTTTGCGTGAAAAGGGTACAAACAGAAGCCGCTTTTTAAGAGGTCAGGTTGATAAATACACATGGGTTGGTTACGGCTCATCTTATTTACCGTCTGATATGAATGCGGCTTATCTTCTTGCTCAGCTTGAAGAGGCTGAGAAGATTAACAACGACCGTCTTGCTCGTTGGAATCAGTATCATGAGCTACTTTCTCCACTCGAGAAAGAGGGAAAAATTGAAATTGCACATATCCCCGAGGGGTGCGAGCACAATGCGCATATGTTCTGGATTAAGCTTAAGAACCTTGAGGAGCGTACCGCAATGATTGCTTACCTCAAGGAGAATGGTATTTACTCCATGTTCCACTATGTTCCGCTTCACTCTGCCGAGGCAGGTTTGCGTTTCGGTGAATTTGCGGGCGAGGACGTTTACACCACAAAGGAAAGCAACCGTTTGACAAGACTTCCGATGTATTACGGCTTGACCGAAGAAGAGGTCGAAAAAGTATGCGATACGGTTAAAAGCTTCTGGGGGTAAATCGTGGCGAAATACAGCGTGGTAATTCCTTGCTATAAGTCATCTAAGACAATCGAAAAGGTTTCAAATTTGATAGCAGAGGAATTTGACCATTTAGATATCGGAGATTTTGAGCTTGTCCTTGTCAATGACTGCTCTCCTGACGGAGGAGCAACCATAAATGTGCTATATGAAATGGCAAAGAAGCACCCGTACATAAAGGTTGTGAATCTCGGGAAAAATGCAGGACAGCATAATGCGATAATGGCGGGACTCAAATATGCGACGGGTGATTATATCATTGCAATGGATGATGATATGCAAACTCACCCTTCACAGATTATACGCCTTAAGGAAAAAATGGACGAGGGATATGACATAGTTTACGGCTACTATCCTGAGAAAAAAGAGAGCCTTTTTAGAAGAATGGGAAGCTCACTTAATCATTTTACTGTGCGTATGCTTATCCATAAGCCAAAGTGGATGAAAACCTCAAGCTATTGGATGATTAGAAAATATGTGCGTGATTATGCCATTGAGTACAATCATCCTAATGTCCATTTGCAGGGCGTATTTTTGAGAATTACCGACAATATCGGATGCGTGCCGATTGAGCACTTCGAGCGTGAAGTTGGCACATCGACCTACACTTTGAAAAAGCTCATCGGACTTTACTCGAACATATTCGGTTTCTCCATGATGCCGATGAGAGTAGTAAGCTCTGCCGGATGTATTTTGTCGTTGATAGGATTTTTGACGGGTATTATTTTGCTTATCAGAAAGCTGCTTCATCCCGCAATTCCTGAGGGCTGGACTTCGATTATAGCAGCCATGTGCTTCTTCTCGGGTGTTATCTTGATTTCACTCGGCGTTGTCGGCAGTTATGTCGGAAGATTATTTATCGGTCAGACTAATTCTCCACAGTATGTTGTGAGAGATTTGACTAATATAGAACCAAATGAAAATCAGAGAGGTTAAATATGAAGAAAGTTTTAATTCTGGGAGCCGGTGTTTATCAGGTTCCGCTAATAAAAAAAGCGAAAGAGATCGGCCTATACACAGTTGTAGCAAGTATTCCCGGCAATTATCCCGGCTTCAAATATGCTGATAAGGTAGTATATGAAAACACCGTTGATTCGGATGCAATTTTAAAAATTGCTCAGGAAGAGAAGATTGACGGCATTTGTACAACGGGAACCGATGTTGCGGTTATCACAATAGGCAAGGTATGTGATGCTATGGGCTTGATAGGAGTCTCGACTCATGGAGCAGAAATAGCTTGTGATAAATCCCTTATGAAAAAAGTTTATCAGAATAATGGCGTTCAAACAGCACAGTGCAGATATGTTCCGCTTGAATCTTCAAAAGAGGAAATCAAGGCTGTTTGTGAAGAATTGACATATCCTGTTATATTCAAAGCAATCGACTCTTCGGGAAGCCGTGGAATTACCAAGGTTAATGATGAGAATGATATAGATAAGGCATATCAGGCTGTTGTTGATATTACCAAGCACAATGAATTTTTAATTGAGACATATCTTGTGGGTGATGAGTTTGGTGCTCAGGCATTTGTTCAGGACGGTAAGCTTGAGTTTGTGTTGCCTCACGGAGATTATGTCTTTAAGGGTGACACTGGTGTGCCTATCGGTCATTATGCACCGTACGACCTCTCTCATCTAAAGGGAGAAATTGAAGAACAGACGCTTAAAGCAGTTCAGGCAATGGGCATTGACAACTGCGCCGTTAATGCTGACTTTATGTTATGTAACGGAAAGGTTTATGTGCTTGAAATCGGTGCAAGAGGCGGCGCTACATGCTTGGTAGAACTTGTAAGCTTATATTATGGCTTTGACTATTATGAGAAAATACTCAGAGTTGCTTTAGGCGAAAAGGTAGATTTTTCTCCTGCTAATGAAACTCGAGTTCCGAATGCAAGCCACTTACTAACAAGCGATGTAACAGGAGTGATAACTTCCATTGAGGATAACAACGAAGAAAATGAGAACTTGGTAGATGTTTCGTTCGATTATGAGGTTGGCGATCATGTAAGAAAGTTCAAGGTTGGTCCAGACAGAATCGGACAGGTAATTGTGACCGGCAAAACACTCGAGGAAGCGGAGAAAAATTTAAAATCTGCTATGGCCAAAATTGACATCAAGGTAAAAGCTGATGCGTAAAAATAGCGAAAAAAGTACCGAGCCAATTGTGCTGAATAAAAATGAGAAGGGAAAAATCGGTGTAAAGCAGATTGCCTTTATGCAAGGAGCAGTAATTGTTTACTCTTTTTGCGGAGTATTTCAAAAGCTTGCTTCTGGATACCCGATGATTTCAATTCAGTTTTTGCTGTTTTATGGATGCAGTGTCGGAATTTTGTTTGTGTACGCCATTTTGTGGCAGATTATACTTAAAAAAGTTCCGCTGACAACGGCTTACAGCAATCGTGCCGTGGCAATGATATGGAGCTTAGTTTGGAGCTTTTTACTGTTCCAAGAAACAATTTCTTGGAATAAAGTTGTGGGCGCTGTGATTATATGTTACGGCGTTTACCGAGTTATGGCGGCGGGAGAAGACTGATATGGTACTGTATTTTTTAATAGCACTGAGTTCGGTGCTGATTGCCGATATTTCCCAGATTATCCTGAAAAAATCAGCGACTAAAGAGTATGATGCATGGTACAAGGCATATCTTAATTTTCCTGTTATTTTTGCTTACAGCTTGTTTGTTGTTTCGACTGTTTGCTCGGTTATAGCACTTAAAAAGCTTCCGCTTTCGCTTTCGCCGATGTGGCAGTCAATGGGACAGATTTTCGTTGTTATATTGAGCTACTTTTTCTTAAAAGAGAAAATTACTAAGAATAAACTGATTGGTATAGCAA
>CAVBOS010000207.1:0-3426 GCA_963597005.1 Lachnospiraceae bacterium | reverse complement strand
TTCTATAAGTGCGAGACGTGCTTCTTCAATCGTAATATCCTTTAATTGTGCGCCTGCCATTGTCAAGTGACCGCCGCCGCCGAATTCCTCAAGAATAATCTGAACATTTACATCGCCTCGGCTTCTGCCTGAGATATTAACTTCGTTACCAAGCTTAAATAAGACAAATGATGCCAGAACTCCTTGCAATTCAAGCAATTCATCAGCAGCCTGTGCGGCAGCTGTTCTCGTGTCATTTGTCGATGTTTCCGTGTAAGAAATCGCACAACCACGGTAAATTTCCGCACTTCCGACAAGAAGTGACTTCTCCTTGCTGAGCGACAAAGTATTCGCAAAGAGTTTCTTGACCTCAACGGTATTTGCGCCTTTTCTGCGAAGAAATGCCAATGCCTCAAATGTATTGACGCCCGTTTTCATGACGAAATTCTTTGTGTCAAGCATAATTCCCGCCATGAGTGCCTGAGCCTCAAGCTTATTGATGCGAATGTTGTCCATAAAGCGTATAAGCTCCGTTACCATCTCGGAAGCCGAGCTTGCGTACGGATCATGATAGAAGACAACAGCGTTATTGATTCTGGTAACCATCATTCGGTGGTGGTCAATTACAATTACATTGCTTGCCTTTTCAAGACATTCTGACGATTCGACAAAAGTAGCCGAGTGAGTATCCACAATAATCATCAAAGAATTCTTTGTGATTTCTCCCAAAGCCTCATTTGGTGATATAAACATACTCTTATTATTTACCGGTGTTTTGTCAAAGACATCGATAAGAGACTTTGCCATAGTCTGCGAGCGATTAACAATAATTCTTGCGGACTTGCCCATACCGCATGATGCGGCTACAAGTCCGATAGCAGAACCGATAGCGTCGAGGTCAGAGTTTCTGTGGCCCATAATAAAGACCTTGTCGCTGTTTCTGACAGCCTCGCTTATCTTCTCGGCATATACTCTAATTCTTACTTTGTCACGTTTTTCTACGCCGCCCGAAAGTCCGCCGTAAAATTCGTATTTATCGCCCTTTTCGAGTATAGCAACCTGATCGCCGCCTCTACCCAAAGCCATATCAAGCGCTTTTCTTGCCCATTCCTCACTTTCAACCGAGGATGATGCCTCAAGACCGACGCCTATTGAAATCGTACAGCTTAAATTATTTGTGCCCTTAATTGCATGAATTTTGCCCAAAATCTCAAAGCGTCTGCGTTTTGCAAGTGCCATATGGCCCATATCGGTGATGAGCATATACATTCCGCCCGAGAGCGAACGGAAAAGTCCGCCCATTTTAACGGAAGACCATTCCCTCAAGACACTTTCGACCTCAGCCGTAATTCTGGATTCGTCACCGCCCGAAGCGTCTCGCAAAATTTCTTCCTTGTTGTCAAAGGAAATAAGTGCGATAACGGGCTTTTTCTCGCTGTACTCACGTTTAATCTGCTTGAACTCTCCGTCATCCACAAAATACATGATGTTAAAATCATTCTTCTTGAGACAATAGACGGAAAATTCTTTGCCTCCGGGTGAAACGTTTATAGCGCACTCACCGCTCATCTGCTTAAGCGTTCGGGGATGAATGAACGGCAAAACGCTGAGTCCTACGGGAGATTCTCCGCTATTAAGAGTTTTGATAAATCTGTCATTTGCCCAGATTATATCGCCGCCCGCACCTGTTATGCAAACAGACAAACCAAGGTTATTTAGGTTATCTTCTTCATCGGCAGAGAGAATTTTTCTTGCAATCCTCATTCCTGCCCAAATGTGAAAATAAAATCTGGAGGAAAGCACCAAGACGCAAGCAAGCATAAGCGTTGCAACGGTTATTTCCACGCAAAACCAAATTTTATGATAATAAAACGTCGGCACAGAAAAAACATAAAGCAAAACGACCATCAAATTCATGACCGGTGACGGCACCCACACTCTTTTTCTCATGCGCTTTTCCTCCTCTCTTTTTATAGTTTAAGCCTCCATGATTATCGGTAAAATCATTGGAGAACGCTTTGTTTTTTCATAGAAATATCTTGCGAGGGACTCTCGAACCTTGACCTTGATAGCGTTCCACTCGTGAATATTTCCGTCTACACAGTCATAAATGGCATTCTCGGCAATTCTGCGAGCCTCCTCCATCATGTCCTCTGACTCCCTCACATAGACGAAACCTCTTGAAATAATATCGGGGCCTGAAATAATATCCTTTGTCTGATAATCAAGAGTACATACGGCGATAATAATGCCGTCCTCGGAAAGAAGCTTTCTGTCTCGCAAAACTATCGCACCAACATCTCCGACACCCAAGCTGTCAACCAGCTGTGTGCCGGCAGGAACATTGCCGCATTTCTTGATGAAGTCCTCGTTTATTTCAACGCAGTTTCCTATATCACCGATGAAAATATTCTCCTCGGGAATACCCATATCCTTTGCAAGCTTTGCGTGCTTCATAAGATGCTTCTGCTCACCGTGAACGGGTATAAAGTACTTCGGCTGTGTGAGATACTGCATCATTTTCAATTCTTCCTGGCAAGCGTGACCCGAAACATGAAGATCGTACATGCTCTCATAAACGACCTCACAGCCACGCTTCAAAAGCTCATCAATAACACCGCCAAGAGCCTTTTCGTTACCTGGGATTGGTCGTGCGGAAATAATTATGAAATCATTTCTTCCGACCTCAACCTGACGGTGTTCGGCATTTGCCATTCTTGTGAGAGCGCTCATCGGCTCACCCTGGCTTCCCGTTGTGATTAAGACAAGCTTATCATCGGTGTATCGGTTAATCATAGAAAGGTCAACTATAATTCCGTCAGGAACATTCATGTATCCAAGCTCTGATGCAATACCTACTACATTTACCATGCTTCTGCCAGAAAGTGCGACTTTTCTTCCGTATTTTGCGGCACAGTCGATAATCATCTGGACACGGCTGATAGAAGAAGCAAAGGTAGCGACAATGATTCTCTTTTTTCCCGCACGGAGAAACATTGAGTCAAGCGTAGCGTTAACTTTCTGCTCTGTCTGGGTAAATCCTGGTCGCTCTGCATTCGTTGAGTCAGCCATAAGTGCAAGAACTCCCTCTTTACCGAGCTCTGCAAAGCGATGCAAATCCGTAGTCTCTCCCTCGACAGGAGTTAAATCTATCTTGAAGTCACCCGTGTGTACAAGCGTACCTGCAGGCGAATGAATAGCAAGAGCAACTGAATCTGCAATACTATGATTTACATGAATAAACTCAACTGTAAAGCAACCTGCCTTTATGCGTGAACCTGCAGGGTAAACTCTTAGGTCTGAAATTCTGTCAAGTCCGAATTCTCGAAGCTTAGATTCTACCAATCCGAGTGTAAGAGCAGTTCCGTAAACAGGCACATTAATTTTCTGTAAAAGATAAGGAACAGAACCGATGTGGTCCTCGTGTCCGTGTGTGATGAACAAAGC
>CAVBOS010000206.1:0-3440 GCA_963597005.1 Lachnospiraceae bacterium | reverse complement strand
CTACCGTACTTCTCAGCATACTTCCGTAACGACTCTTATATTTCAGTCGGTTTCGCTCTTTCTCGACCTGTTCGAGTGTGGGCAACTCAGGCACTGTTCTTTTCTCTCTCATTTATCGTTTCCTCCCATAAGATTTTGAAGTTCCTTATGGGCTTGTATCAAATCATCAGCACGTCTTTCAAACTCAGTCCACTTTTCTGCAACTTGCTTTTCAGCTTCATCCAGTATTTTCTGTGCCTGTTCTTTAGAAGATGTTACCGTTTCTTCAGCTTGCTTTTTAGCCTCTTCGAGAAGCTTTTCCTGTTGCTGTTTTAGTTCTTCCTGTTTAGCTGCATTGGCTTCTTCCGCCTTATGAATCGATTCAAGATATTGGTCTGCGGCAGCCTGTGCCATTTCAAATACTTTGTTCAAACCTAAGGCTGCTTCAGCAATAGAACCCGCATTCGATATCTTAAGTGTTCTGTCGTCCAATTCCGTCTGAATTTTCTTAATCTCAGCGTCCTTTTCGCTATTTTGCTTTTGAAGCTCATAAATAATATCAATAAGTTCTCTGCGACTTAAACGTTTAAACTCCTTATCAGTCATAACTTTCCTGCCCTCTTTATTCTGATTGACACACAACAAACACAATTCACATTCATTGTATTTGCGAACTCTTTTGATAAAATTTTAGCACTTACTTATATAAATTTCAAGCTTAATTGCGTATTTTATTATGTGTTTGCTATTTTAATCAGTTATCAATTAATATAAAGTGCTCTACCTTGCTACATACGAATAAAGCGTTATCACGTTTACCGTTTATCTCTTTTCGATTGCAGAGACATCTGTTTTTCTGCTAAAGCAATTACTGGTTTTGGTGTGCAAAGCACAAATTTCACTGTGCTGTAGTTGTGTTTTCTCTCGGCTATCTTCTGACACAAGAAAAAAGCTTCGACTTTTTAACTAAGTCGAAGCTTTCTAAACTGTTATTATTTATATTTAATGATTTTTAAGCCAATTCTCTGCACAATAGGCAAAGGAAGCCGCACCATAAGGACACACATCCTCGTTAAATCTGGCCTTGGGGTGATGAATGGGATAATCTCCCCTTTCGTCATCAAATCCAGCAGTTAAATCCATATATGTGCATGGTATCTTTTCTGCAATCGAAGCAAAATCTTCTGATGCCGATGCTGTTATACCGTCAATTCCTTTAAAATTCAGCAAATCTGCGTCTTCCATATATTTAGCCATTTCTTTTGTCAATTCGGAATTACATATTAACGGCGGAACACTCGAAAGAGTTTCGATTTCTACCGAACCTCTGTAAAGCTCTGCTGTTTTTTCCGCAACCTCTCTGAGTCTCTTAACAAGAAATTCTCTCGACTCAACACTGTTTGAGCGCAGTGTGCCCTCAAGTATTGCTGTATCGGGAATTATGTTCGGTGCTGTTCCAGCCTCAAATTTGCCGATTGTAAGTGTACACACATCCTGCGGAATGCTTTCTCTTGCTATAAGCTCTTGAAACGCAAGATGAATATGAACTCCTATGTTTATAGGATCAACACCGTAATTAGGATATGCTCCGTGAGTGCCCTTTCCTTTAATTTTTATTCTGAACCCATCCACCGAATTCATCATTGTTCCGTTTGAGTTGCACAGAAAAGTACCGACAGGATTTCTGCCTATTGCCACATGGTATGCCATAGCCACATCGGGAGTCGGATTGGACAGAATACCGTTATTAAGCATATCATTTGCGCCCTCAAAAGTTTCTTCGCCAGGCTGGAACATAAGCTTGACTGTTCCTTTAAGACTGTTTTCGTTTTCCTTTAAAATTTTTGCGGCAGTTAAAAGCATAGCTGTGTGCAAATCATGACCGCAAGCGTGCATATTTCCGTTTTTACAGGAGAACTCTTCCCCACTCATTTCTGTTATCGGTAAAGCGTCCATATCGGCTCTGAGCATTATAACAGGAGTTCCTTGTCCTATTGTGGCAGTCACGCCGTGACCACATTTTATCGGCTCAATTCCGTATGACTTAAGTTTCTCCGAAACATATTTTGCCGTGTTGTCGACATTAAGACCTGTTTCTGCATTTTCGTGTATATGTCTGCGTATTTCAATTGTCTCTGATTTTAGTTCATTCGCTCTTTTGAAATAATCCATAAAAGTGCCCTCTTCCTTTGAACATTTTATATATTCAAATTATAGGCACAAATTCTACGAAGATTCAATGTTTGAATTTTAACAATCTGTAAATTTATCAAATTTCTTCATTTTAATTGCATAACAGACACAAGTTGCAACTGCCGTGAATGCCCATGAAACAGGACATGACAAAATTACACCGTAAAGTCTCGATATAACAACGGTAACACCAGAAGATATTCCAACAAAAAAGCTGACTGCCAGATTAATTATCATTCCTGACGAACCGCCGACTGCTGCAATTGCATCAGCTCCGCAAAAACTACCGACTACTATAACATCAACTGCATTGTAAAGCTGCTGAAACAACGTTCCGAGCATAATTGGGAAACAAAACAAAAGCAGTTTTTTCCAAATATTGCCTTTCGTTAAATCTAAAGTTCTGTTCATGTTTATTCCTCCGTTTCTTCTTAAGCTGATAACACCGGTTAAAAAACAGAGCAACAAGTACGCACTATTTTGTTTACCGTAAAGTAAAGACAAAAAGCTCGGTCTCATTTGAGACCGAGCGAGGTGTGGCGCGCATAAGCTTCCTTGGCTTTGTCATCCCAAGCAAAGCCAAAAAGCTTACGCGATATATAAAATTACTCAGGCTTATACTCGTCAAAATCGTACTTAATAGTACCGAACGGTGTCTCCTGCTCACGAAGTGCGATAGACTTAGACATCTTCTTAATCTCATCAGCCGTTACACTTCTGCCAAGCTCACTTGAAAGAACAACGCCTTCAGAAAGGAATGCTGTCTGCATAGCGATATATGGAGAGTCAATTCTTGTTTCGTCTGTAAGCTCACCTCTGAGGTATGAGTACCACTGAAGCTGATTGTCATTGTACATTTCCATCTCAGGATGAAGCATAAGCTCCTGCTGACCTGTTATGTCACCGATTGCACAATCGAGTTTGTTCTCGAAGAGGTTACCGTCACCGTCAACACCGAACCAAACAAGCTTCGGATTCTGAAGTGCGCCGCCGCCGACAATTGCTCCGCCTTCCGGAACAGCCATAGGGCCACCTGTTGTGTCGACATCGATGAACTTCAAGCCGCCGTTAGCACCTGCAACAAAGCTTGTTCCGATATCGTCCATGTGCATAGCCCAGTCTTCGTAGATATCCATGCAAAGACCGCCCTTAAATCTTGCCATACCGACGCCAAGATCCTCAACAGGAGCTTTTCTTCCTGTGATTTTGTCAATTCTATCATCTGTCCAATAGTCACAAGACTGCATTCCGTAAACGCTCTCAAGCTC
>CAVBOS010000205.1:0-3441 GCA_963597005.1 Lachnospiraceae bacterium | reverse complement strand
ACGGAGAGAGGAACGGCTTTCCACGAGTATCTTCATTACTGCGACTATAAAAAGGCAGCGGTTGACCCGCTTGGTGAGCTTGACCGTCTGGTGGAAGAGAAATTTCTCACCGAAGAGCAAGCCGATGCGATTGACATTGACATGATAAGCGGATTCTTTGAGTCGAAGCTCGGAAAAAGCATACTTTCAGCCGACGCCTGTTATAAGGAATGGCAGTTCAGCATAAATCTAAAGGCAAATGAAATTGATGCGTTCGGCACCGATTCTGACGAGGAGATATTCTTGCAGGGCGCTGTTGATCTTTACTTTGAGAAGGACGGAAAACTCTATATAGTCGATTACAAGACGGATAGGGTGAAGACTGCCGATGAGCTTGTCGAGAGATACACAGCTCAGCTTGCTATATATAAGAAGTCCTTAGAGCTTATCACGGGAAAGAAAGTGGAGGCTTGCTACCTTTATTCACTAAGACTGAAAGAGTCGGCACTCGTGAAAGATTTATCTTGACTTTGTTTAACAAGGGTACTATTATTTAGCCGTGGAATTTTTCACGGAAAGGATTGATTGAAATGATAACAAAATTGCTTCATGACAACTGGCAGATGAAGATAGTCGGTCAGGACTTTATGCCTGTGACTATCCCGGGATCTGTTTACAGCGGACTTCTCGAGAACGGAAAAATGGAAGACCCGTTCTGGAGAGACAACGAGCTTGCCGCATTAAAGCTCATGGATAACGACTTTGTCTTTAAGACAAGCTTTGACGTTTCGGAAGATATTCTTTCTTCTGACGAGGTTATCCTTTGCTTTGAGGGACTCGACACAATCTGCGATGTCACCTTAAACGGCACTCTTATCGGACACACAGAGAATATGCACAGAACCTATGAGTTCGATGTGCTTGACATTTTAAAGCCTGAGGGAAACGAGCTCACTGTTGAGATTTCTTCTCCGACAGAGTACATCAAGGAGATGTACAAGATTTACAAGGCAGAGGGCAGCTCCGACGCTATGGTAGGGTTCCCAAATATCAGAAAGACTCACTGCATGTTCGGCTGGGACTGGGGCCCGAGACTTCCCGATGCAGGTATCTGGAAGCCGGTTAAGCTGCTTGGTATCAACACGGCAAGAATCGACAGCGTTTATGTAACGCAGAACCACCATGACGGTGAGGTTGACCTTGAACTTGATGTTGAGATTGATTTTGCAACAGAAGAGGACATTGAGCTTACTTGCGAGGCTTATGCTGTCGCTCCGAACGGAAAGAAGTATGAGCTTAACTACGATTCAGGCTTGATTTCAATTCCTGACCCGGAGCTTTGGTGGCCGAACGGCTACGGCGCACAGCCGCTTTATACCGTTACCGTAAACCTCAAGAACGGCGACGAGATTGTCGATTCATGGGAAAGAAGAATCGGTCTTCGCACCATGACTATCCGCAGAGAAAAGGACGAGTACGGCGAGAGCTTTGCCCACGAGGTAAACGGCGTTTGCATTTTCGCAATGGGCGCAGACTACATTCCTGAGGACAATATTTTCCAGAGAATTACTCCTGAGAGAACATATAACCTTTTAAAGCAAGCTAAGGACGCAAACTACAACGCTATCCGTGTTTGGGGTGGTGGTCACTATCCGCTCGATTCCTTCTGGGACGCTTGTGACGAGCTCGGTCTTGTCGTTTGGGAAGACATGATGTTCGCATGTGCCGTTTATGAGCTCACTCCCGAATTCCATGAGAACATCAAGCAGGAGATTATCGATAACGTAAAGAGAATACGTCATCACGCTTCCCTGGGACTTTGGTGCGGCAACAACGAGATGGAAATGTTCGTTGATCAGTGGACTTGGGTCAGCTCTCATAAGCAGAAGGCAGACTACATCAGAATGTATGAGTATCTCATTCCGCAGATTCTTCAGGAATACGATCCGAACACCTACTACTGGCCGGCAAGCCCGTCTTCAGGCGGTGGATTTGATAATCCTAACGATGATTCACGAGGAGATGTTCACTACTGGATGGTTTGGCACGGAAGTCTTCCGTTCACAGACTACAGAAAGCACAATTTCCGTTACCTCTCCGAGTTCGGCTTTGAGTCGTTCCCGTCACTCAAGACGGTTGAGTCTTTCACGCTTCCCGAGGACAGAAACGTATTCTCATATGTCATGGAGAAGCATCAGCGCTGCAACGGTGCTAACGGTAAAATTCTCAACTATATGTCTCAGACATACAAGATGCCGACTTCCTTTGATACAACTCTTTATGCTTCTCAGCTTTTACAGGGCGAGGGCATCAAGTACGGTGTCGAGCACTTGAGAAGAATTCGCGGTATCTGCATGGGTACTATCGTATGGCAGCTTAACGACTGCTGGCCTGTTGCTTCTTGGTCTTCTATCGATTATTTCGGACGCTGGAAGGCACTTCACTACTATGAGAAGAGAATGTTTGCTCCGATTCTTCTTTCGTGCGAAGAGGAGAGTGTTCTTACTCAGGATACAAACGTAAATGCCGAGCCGTATGACCTCAAGAAGAGCATAAGACTCAATGTTTCCAACGAGACAATGAGCGAGCACACCGTAACTGTTAAATGGCAGCTCAGAAAGAACGATTCCACAGTTAAGCTTGAGGGCGAGAATGAAGTAACCGTACCTGCACTCAGCGCTGTATGGCTTGATAAGGTAGACCTTCATGACGAGGCTGAAGAATATAACGATTACGTAAGCTATCAGCTTTACGAGAACGGTGAGCAGATTTCTAACGGTTCTGTCATCTTTACGTTCCACAAGCACTTCAACTATCTCGATCCGAAGCTTACAGTTAGGGTCGAGGGTGACGAGCTTGTTGTTACAAGCGACGCTTACGCAAAGAGCGTAGAAATTCTCAACGAGAACGAGGATATGATTCTCTCCGACAACTATTTTGATATGGACAAGGGCGAGAAGAGAGTCAAGATTGTTTCGGGTGAGCCGAAGAACCTCAGAATCAGAAGCGTTTACGATATAAGATAATCAAAAAACAAAATATATTAAGTTAAGGTAAATGAAGCGAAAATTACCGAAAAATCTAAATTTGTTATTGACAACGGCGATTAAAGGTAATATAATAGCTAAGACAACAAAGTAAAGCACAGTGTGCTTTCACCCATGCAGTTCTGTCTGACATAGGTCAATATCATTTAACTTGATGATTTTGATTGCGGGCAGTATTGTGCTGTCCGCAATTTTTGTTTAGTTTATATTTTGGAGGTGCTTAACAATTAGCAAGAAAGAGGAACTTCAGATCAACGAAGAAATTCGTGACAAAGAAGTAAGAGTTATCGGTCCTGACGGTGCTCAGCTCGGAGTTATGTCAAGCCAGCAGGCACTGTCCCTGGCAAGTGAGAAAAACCTTGATCTCGTGAAGATCGCTCCTATGGCTCAGCCGCCTGTTTGCAAGATTATCGAT
>CAVBOS010000204.1:0-3464 GCA_963597005.1 Lachnospiraceae bacterium | reverse complement strand
ACATTTACCTTACCTACGGTAACGTCCTCTTCCTCTGCAATCTCGTCCACGATAGGAGAGACCATTTTGCAAGGGCCGCACCATGTTGCCCAGAAATCAACAAGAACAGGCTGTGTGCTTGTTGCGATAACTTCATCAAAATTGCTGTTTGTTAAAGTGATAGCGCCCATTGTAAATTTCCTTTCTTTTTATGCTTTTATTTAAATAGTACATAAACTATTACGAACTTTTTGAGCGGTTTTTGCTCTTTTAAAAGAACATCTCTTGTCTTTTTGCAAAGTGCAACTGCGTTTCTCGTGTCGGAGAAAATTCCGTTTGAGAATGCCGCTTCTTCAAAGTAAGCCGACAGTGCGAAGATTTCTTCGTCAGAAAGCTTGCCGTTTAATACCCTTGTCAGATACTCTCGGTCTGTTTCGTTGCCTCGTTTTCCGCAGCAAAGGGCGATAAGTCCTGCGAGAGAGTAGAGCATGATGCTGACAGGATGCTTTCTGTCTACCTTAAATCTTACGCTGTCATTATACTTTTTGACCGCAAAATAAGCAAGTGCCAAAAGTGCGATTATAAGAAGAATAAAGATAAATTTCGGCGTCGATTTTGACTTGTTATCGTTGTTGTTGATATTGTTGTCGGAGTTGTCCGCACCGTTTGTTTCGGGTGTCGGAGAAGGAGTTGCTGTTGCTTCCGGTTCGTCCTCGGGATTGATTTTCTCTTCCTCCGGCTCTGGTGTCGGAGTAGGTGTTGGTTCGGGAGTTGGTGTCGGCTCTTCGGTATCGGCGTTAGCCGCATCCTCCTGACTGTTTTCACCGAAATAAGCTTCACGGAAGTTTGACGGAGTGACATCAACAGTAACCCAGCCGAGTTCCTCTGTGAAAATTTCTACCCAAGCGTGTGCCGAATAGTCCTTTACAACGGCATAATAGCTATCGTCCGTATCTGACGAGAAATCACTGCTTGGAAGCATATAGCCAACGCAGTATCTTGCGGGAATTCCAAGGTAACGGTACATGAGAGTTGCGGCACTTGCAAAGTGCTGGCAGTATCCTTTTTTCTGGGTGAATAGGAAGTTCTCCACATAATCTGTACCGTCGTCAAGCTCCGTCAGATCATTACTGTAGGTGTATGAGCTCAAGAGATTCTTGACAAAGTCAATCTTTTCGTTCAGGCTGAGGTCTTTTGCTTCATCAAGCATATCGGTAAATCTTGAATCCTTCTCAAATCCTGCCGTATCTGTGTAGGTTTCATTTACCCACTGTGTCAGGCTGTTTTCAGTCAGTGTGTTGGAAAGACTGAATTTATCGACAGGCTGATAAGCTATGAACGAATAGGAGTTTAGTTCTCTCAAAAGGTAAGCGTCCGATTTTGTATTGTCGTCGCTTGTGACGTTCGAGTTTTCCGGAACGAGCGCATAACCCGAAGTATCATTCTCATGACTTATGGTGTATTTAATCTGATAAACGCCGTCTGCCGATGAATTTAAATCAAGAAGATTATAACCGAGGTCGAATGCCTCACTCTCGTCCGAAACATATTTGAGAAGATTTTTGTTTGATGCCGCCTTCCAGCCACTGCCTGTGTAGGTCGCTGTGGAAAGTGCCTTGAGGAATAGGGTGGATGACGGAATATCACTCGCTTCGACTATGACCTCTTCTTCACCCGTGTGAGTTATCGGTGTGTTCTGAAGTTTAGCTGTGCTAAGGTCATCTTTCAGTGGGTCGAGGCTCTTAGATTCGAAAATCGACTGCTGTAATGCACGAAGCTCAGCGGAGTGCTCGTGGGCAAATCTTGTAGTTGGCGGCAGGAAAATGAGTATTGCCAAAAGAGCACACAAAGCCGTGATTGCTCCGCCTGAGAAGAGAGCCGAGAGGTTAAGTCCCTTGCCATTATAGTTATTGAGAATCATGTTGAGCGCCGTTGAGCAGACAACTGTCAACACTACTGCAAGACTCGGAAATTCTCCGATAAGACAGCAAGAAACAATGAGAAACCAGAACGGCATGGTTCCCAGTAGCGGCCTTGAGCCGAGGTAGCTAACCATAACGACATAGAAGCAGATAACCGAGAACAGTGCCGCAAAGCCGACCCAAGAGGTGTAATCACCGGAATAGGGAGTGGGGCTTATATCTCCGCTTTGGTAAATGAGATTGCCGTACTGCAAGCCGTTATAGATTTCTTTGCCGGCGGAAACAAATCCCATGATATTGACAAGAACCATTCCCATGGTGACGACTGCGGGGCCGACGAGTGCTATAAGAAAATAATCGGAAGCAATGAAAAGAATGCCCATGAGTATGTCATATCCGATTATGAAAAGGATAAGCTCACTTGTGTAAGCCTCGGGAACGAAAGCTTTCACGATTTCGAGAAATGTGACTGTTCCCATGACAATCGACAGGGTGCATCTCAGAAAGAGAAAGAAAAGTCTGTTGAGATCAAAGCTCAGCTTTGGAAGCTGTGGTTTGTTCATATTTCCGCCCCCTTTACTTCGATAATCGGCATGTAATTGTCGAAAACATCGCAAACGGGTTCACCGTTTACATAAACTCTTCCGCCGTCTGCAATTTCGCACACGAAGCTTTCTTTAATGCCGTCAAACTCCGTGATTTCAGGCTTGCTCGAAAGCAGTGTGGGGAGAATTGCGGAGAGGTCATCTTCTTTTGTGATGAAAACTGACTGAGAATCAGAGTTTATTCTGAAATAGATTTTGTGTGAGCATTCAGCTTCCAAAAGCGAAAGGGAAAGCGATGTGATGAAATTCATGCAGTCGGAGAGATGTTCGGTGCAGTTATATACGATAGCCGCACTCGACTCAATCGGAAGGCCGAATTCCTTGACGGTGAGATTTCCGCTTTTAGCCGTTTGCTTCCAGTGGATTGCCCTGAGGCTGTCGCCCGCACGGTATTCTCTGACATCAAAGACCTCGCTCGGGTCGTCACCGCTTTTTTCGGTAGAATAGACTTCTGTGTTTGAGAAATAGCTTGCCGTGGAGCTCATAACCTTAACGGGTATCTCGTCGATTTTAGGTAACACGGTTATAACAGCCGTTACAGCGCGTCTCTTTTTGAAAACCTTGAAGCTGAAAAGTCCGAGGCTGTCTTTTAGTCTGCTGGGCGAAAGTGAGATTTCACACATTCCGCATTCTTTAGGAACAACGTTAGCAAATGTTGTGCTTGAAATTTCAAAAAAGCTTCGTTTAATCGGCACGACCATATCTTCCTCGGCATCGGTAAGAAGATTGTGAATGTGAATCTTACAGCCGAACTGTGGCTGAGAGAGAAACGGCAGACCGTAAAGGATGATTTCGGCTTTTATACCTTCGCCGAAATTGACAGTCATGTTTTCTGCCGACAGCTTAATTCTCATGGTAAAGCGTCTGAGAACAAGAATAATGAACGAAACCACGGGAATTACCGCCATCAAAAGCGCAAGGGCGCACATCGCAGAGCTGTCATAGAAAACCGCTATAT
>CAVBOS010000203.1:0-3539 GCA_963597005.1 Lachnospiraceae bacterium | reverse complement strand
CCATTACATCAACGCTTACCGATATGTTCCCCAGCAATATAGTCAGTGCCATGGCTGAAGGAAACCTCATGCAGATCATTGTATTCAGCGTGTTTCTCGGTGTTGCCCTTGTTGTTCTCGGCGAAAGAGCAGAGAAGGTAAAGCATGCGTTTTCGGTTTGCTCGGATGTAATGTGCAAGATAACCGATTTGGTAATGAAGTTCTCTCCCATCGGCGTTTGCGCACTTATGGCATGCGTAACGGGTCAGTACGGCATGGACATCTTCGGACCTCTTGCAAAATTTATAGTTTGCGTATTCGGCTCACAGATACTTGTTTTGGTTGTGATTTACAGCATCATGCTAAAGTTCATAGCAAAGGTGCCGCTTAAAAAGTTCTATACAAAAATGGTTCCCGTCTGGCTTATGACACTGTCCACCACAAGCAGCTCGGCAACTCTTCCCCTCTCCAACAAAACCTGCAACGAGGAATTCGGTGTTTCCGATGAGCTTTCAGGCTTCACACTCCCATTAGGCGCAACCATAAACATGAACGGCGCAGTTATCTTCTATGCTATTGCCACAATGTTTGTTGCACAGGTTTACGGAGTTGATTTCGGTGTAACGAAGCAAATCACACTCATTCTCCTCACAACATGTATTTCTGTCGGCTCACCCGGAATCCCCGGCGGCGCAATTGTCATGACGACCATGCTTCTCTCCAACATGGGACTTCCGCTTGATATTGTCGGTGTTCTCGCAGGAATCAACCGTCTAATTGACATGGGCGATACTTCACTCAATGTAACGGGCGATATAGTCTCCACACTTTGCATCGCAAGAACAGAGAAGATGTTTACGGGGGAAGAAAATTCGGAAGCAGAAAAGCTTTCTTCATTTAAAAGTCACAGCGAACCGATTCTCAAAGCGGAAAAATCGCTGAATTAAGTAAAATTTGATGAATCAAACACTAATTAAAGGACGGCAATAAGCCGCCCTTTTTTCTACCACAAAATCCATGAAGCAATATGCATAAAATTTTGCCTTATATGTTAAAATAACTTTACAAAACACTCGAAATTTTCTATAATCAGTTTGTACTCGAGAAAAGTTAATATTAGAAAGATTTAATATAAGGTTTTGCAGCTTTGAATCCCCCCTCAATTTTTATAGATGGGTTTCATCCGTTAAAACCTGATAATATTCTGATTTTCAGCGGTTTTCTTGTACATCTCAAGAGAACCGCTTTATTTTATATCTAATACGGAGGAATTTTCATGGACTCAGCATTTATGCAAAAAGCATTCGCTCTGATTGCAAATGGATTGATAGAAAAAGAACAGATTCAGCTGAAGGAACCAACGAGATATCCTTACAGCAGAAACTTACAACACGGTATAAACATGTTTTTAGCAGCAAGTCAACGGCACGGAAGCGATATTTATGCGGAATACGCAGATGAGACCTCTTTTCTCGTAAATTTTATAACCAAACCGATCAAAGAATGGTTTGATACTTGGAAATTGAGTGATCATGAAAAGAATAGCCTAAAAGAGGAAACCTTTTATAATTGCGGTGCCTTTGCATATCAAAAGGCTGACAATTTATATCTTTCAAGTGAAGATTGCTACGAATTTTTGTCTTTGCAGGACAATAATATAATTGACGGAACTGACGAGCGTATTTTTTTTGAAATGATATATGCTTTAGGTCAGGAAGGTTACACCAAAATCAGAAAGTATGTCATCGAAAATCCGATAATAACTCTTGGAGAAAGACAAAATATGTCTATTGAATTCGATGAAAATAAAGCAGCCTTTCAGTTTGCCTATGAGGAAATAACGGAAGAAAGCTATCGTTGCAAAAGGTGCGGGTGGGCTATGATTAAAGGAAAATACGGATACATATGTTATTCGAATCGATGCAAAGCCGCCGCTTCTGCGCTCTCATATGATATGAAGCCGGATGTTCATAGGGGAGATTATCGCTTGAAGAAAGGCATTATGCAGTTTATTGCGGCTCCCGGTAAGCTTGAGCTTGAAATTGTCAAATTTTGTGAAAAATATAATCTTAAATGTGAATTGTGGCCGCAGATGGACAGATATGATGTGGAAATTATGTTTCCTGACGGAGAGGTTTGGGAGATAGACGCAAAGGATTACCAAAATCCCTGTGCACTGCGTGAGAAAATTAATAATGACGGCGGTTTTCCTGACGGCGATTATGAGCAAGGTTTTGTTGTGGTTCCAATGGAAAACACTAAAAATGACGGAAATTATACTAAGATTGTGAATGAAGCTCTGAAAAATCAAAAAAATGTTGAGTGCGTTAATTTTCGACAGCTAAAAACAGAAATCAAAAAAAGGGTGGAGTCGTGCCATGGGAAATAAGAAGAAAACAAATCGATATGAACCGCTGAAGATATATTTTAACAGAATAGAAGGTGCTATGGATCTTGCAAAATTTGCGGAAATTGAAGCTGTTTTGTATTTACTTTTTATTAATGCTCCTGAGGCAGATCCCGACAAAGCCTATCTTTTGTTTTCTCATTATCAGCTTATAGGAACAACTGCATGTACTGAAAAGGATCACACTTTGCAGCAGGCAAAACGAAAATTAGTTAAATACCGTTCTCAGAAACATTGGCAGGATTCGCTGGAAGAATACCAAGAACCGAAATACGAAGCATTTCGTGCATTTTCTTTTGAGAAAGCAGAAAAAGGAAACATATTTTTCAAAGCAGAAGAAAGTTACCCGTATCCTTATGAGAACCGCAAAGAGGAATGGAATGAATTTTGGCCGGAAGAATTTGAAGACCCGAAGTCGGTATCTTATGCCGAAAAAGGAAAGTATTACTATTACCGTAGAAATTCGGAAAACTCGGAAAACGAGTGTGTTTATGTCGAATTTGATAAATTGGATAAAGAGACAATGCAAGTCGAGTCGAACGATTATGAAAGTAAATTAGAAAAGGGATGCAGAAGGCAGATTTCCGTAAGCTTAGACGAATTGCTGAAAGCGGCAAAGGAAATGGCGGAGATTTATCCCAGCGACTACTGCTATGAAATTCTTAAGACCAATGTACTCAAGCAAGTTAACGGATCTTCTGTCAGCACGAGTACCGAACTCAAAATCCAGGAGGTTGTAAATATTGTCGGTATGGTCGGCTCGGGTAAATCCACGCTTATTAAGGTGTTGGCTTTTTGGTGTCACAAAAACGGTTATCGCATGACTATTGTAGTTGATACGGTAGCGGAAGTTATGAACCTGCAAAAATATCTGTCAAAGTTCGGAGTTTCGACAAGCCCGTTAATCGGTCGAAGCGAAAGGCTTAAATATATCAATCAAGTTGCACAGCCCAACGAAACCTATTTAGAGCCGGTTTTTTCGGGATATCTGACGCCTTCCTGTCTTGTTGACGGTATGGATGACCGACACGCAGAGTCGATAGCTTTCGGAAAAGAGCCCTGTTTTTCTTTGCACAAACAATACGACAATTCATTCTCAAAAACGAATTATCTTTGTCCTTATTTTAATCGGTGTCAGGGTACAAGGATGCTC
>CAVBOS010000202.1:0-3546 GCA_963597005.1 Lachnospiraceae bacterium | reverse complement strand
CTCACAGAGGGAGAAACCCAGCTTGTTTTTATCGATACCCCGGGCCTTGTCAAATCAAGAAACGCACTTGACGATTACATGGTCAAGAGCGTCAATTCGTCCGTTGCGGGTGTGGACGCATGTCTGCTTGTTGTCGAGGGAAACACAAAGATTTCAAAGGCGGATATCGAGCTCACAAAGAAATTCAAGCAGCTTGGAATTCCTGCAGTGCTTGCGATAAACAAAATCGACCTTCTCGAGGATAAGTCCGTGCTCATGGAGCAGATAGTAAAGCTTTCCGAGATTTATGATTTTGATGCAATCGTTCCCGTGTCGGCAAAGGACGGAAACGGTATAAAAGACCTCAAAGACGAGCTCAAAAAGCTAACCATGCCCGGTGGTCACATATTCGAAGATGACACACTCACAGACCAGCCTGAGCGTGTCATAGCAAGCGAAATTGTGCGTGAAAAGGTACTGAGACTTCTCGATAAAGAGGTTCCGCACGGAGTTGCCGTAGTCACTGAAAGAATGACTGACAGAGGAGATATTATCGATATCGACTGCACTATCTATACCGAGAAAGCCAATCACAAGGGAATCATAATCGGCAAGGGCGGCTCAATGCTCAAGAAAATCGGCACTCAGGCGAGAATCGATATGGAACGTTTCTTCGACTGCAAGATTAATCTTCAGCTGTGGGTCAAGGTCAAGGAGGACTGGAGACTCAGACCAAATGTCCTTTATACTCTCGGCTTTGACCTCAAGGATTTCAACGAGTAATGACAAATTCGCTGAAAACCGACGGGCTTATCATTCGTGAGCAAACAGTCGGAGAAAGTGACCGCCTTGTGTACGTATTGACGAGAAACGACGGCGTCATCAAGGCTTTTGCACGCCATGCGAAAAATCCCAAGGACAACAAGGCTTCTTCAACCTCGCTTTTGTGTTACTCGGATTTGACGCTTCGTCAGGGCAAAAAATATTATTACATTGACTACGCGAAGCCGAAGGATGTTTTCTTCGGACTTCGCAGTGACATCGAGAGCATTAGCCTTGCACAGTATTTTTGCGAGCTTGCTCTCGATTTCGTACCAGAGCAGACAAATTCCTCGGAATTTTTGCGCCTTATGCTAAATTCGCTCTATTTTCTCGCTAAAGGGAGCAGACCGAAAAAGCAGATTAAGGCAATAACGGAAATGCGTATGCTCTCTCTTGCCGGCTACATGCCGAATTTAATCGGCTGCAAGGAGTGCGGCGAGTACGAAAAAGACGTGATGTATTTTCTTCCGCTTGAGTCAGCGATAGTGTGCGGTGATTGCTACAGGGGAGAAAACCCTGCGATTATGCTAGGTAAAACTGCAATTCATGCGATAAGGCATATTTGCTACTCGGAATTTGAAAAGATATATTCGTTCGCTGTGCCCGACGAGGCTTTGAAACAGGTGGAGCTTGCATGCGAAAGTTACACGGTCAACACTCTCGGACACACGATGAAAACGCTTGATTTTTATAAATCAATAGCACTTACATAATTGACATAAAGGATAAATTAATGGACAAAAATTATAAGGCGCTGGAGCTTGATAAAATACTCGGTATGCTCGCTTCGGAAACAAGCTGTGATGATGCTCACGCAATGGCACTCGAGTTAAAGCCTGCGGAAAGCCTCGAGGACGCAAGAAATCTCTTGCAGCAAACGGACGATGCATATGTTTTGATGGCAAAGTTCGGCGCACCGAGCTTTTACGGTCTTACCAATGTAATAAATGCCGTGAGAAGAGCACAGGCCGGTGCGGCGCTCAATCTTGTCGAGCTTTTGAGGATTGAGGCAACGCTTCGTGTTATCAGGGCGGTTTGCGAGTGGAGAAACAAGTCGGCAAGCATTAAAACAACTCTTGACTACCGATTTGAGACGCTTCAGCCGAATAAATATTTGGAAGACAGAATAAACTCTGTCGTAAAAAACGAGGAAGAGATTAACGATAACGCATCTTCCACGCTTGCCAACATCAGAAGAAAAATCGTGAATGCGGGACAGAGGGTAAAGGAACAGCTTGACAAAATGGTCAAGAGCCAGAGCTACCAGAAATACCTTCAAGACGCAATAGTCACGCAGAGAGACGGCAGATATGTTGTTCCTGTCAAGGCTGAATTCAGAAATGAAATAAAAGGCCTTGTGCACGACACCTCCGCAAGCGGAGCTACCGTTTTTATTGAGCCGATGGGCGTTGTTGAGGCAAACAACGATATCCGACTTTTGAAGTCTCAGGAAAAAGAGGAAATCGAAAGAATACTCTATGAATTAAGCGGTGAGGTAGGCGGTTTTGCAAACGGAATTTGCGAAAGCTACCACATGCTTTGCGAGCTTAATTTGATTTTCGCAAAGGGACATCTTGCCTACAAAATGAAAGCAACTTTGCCGAAAATTAACGATGAGGGAAAAATCATCGTTAAGCGTGCAAGACATCCGCTGATTGATAAAAACAAGGTTGTTCCAACAGATTTTGAGCTTGGAACAAGCTTTGATTCACTCATAATTACAGGCCCGAACACGGGCGGTAAGACGGTTTCGATTAAAACAATCGGTCTTTTCTGCCTTATGGCTATGTGCGGACTTATGCTCCCGTGCGCCGAGAACAGCGAGGTTTCTTTCTTTGATAAGATACTCGTTGACATCGGTGACGAGCAGAGCATTGAACAGTCACTTTCAACATTTTCCGCACATATGGTTAATATTATCGGCATACTTGAAGTAGCCGATGAGCACAGCCTTGTTCTTATAGATGAGCTCGGTGCGGGAACAGACCCCGTCGAGGGTGCGGCGCTTGCCGTTGCGGTTATCGAGGCACTCAGAATCAAGCATGTGAGACTTGCGGCAACAACTCACTATGCAGAGCTCAAGGAGTTCGCATTAAAAACAGACGGTGTTGAAAACGGAAGCTGTGAATTTGACGTAAACACACTTTCGCCTACATATAAGCTTTTAATCGGTGTGCCCGGTAAAAGTAATGCTTTTGCTATCTCGAAGAGACTCGGAATGCGTCCCGATATTGTGGCAAGGGCAAAAAATCTTGTATCGACTGAAAGTTCCGAGTTTGAAGAGGTTGTCTCGAAGCTTGAAATAAGCCGACAGAAGCTTGAAAAGGAAAATGCAAGACTTTCTCACGAGAGAAGCGAGGTCGAGAAAAAGCTTAAAGAGGCTGAAAAGCTGAAAGAAAAAGCCGAGATACGCTCCAAAAAGGAGCTCGAAGAGGCAAGAAGAGAAGCCGGACTTATAGTTTCGAGAACGAGAGCACAGGCGGAAAATCTCATGGCTGAGCTCGACAAGCTGAGAAAACAGCGTGACAAGGTTATGACCTCGGAGCAGAAATCCCGACTAAAAGCAGGCATCAGAAATCTCGAGAACACGAGTAACCCAGTCGAGGAGAAAAAGCCCGATGATGACTATGTTTTGCCAAGACCCCTCAAGGTCGGTGACGATGTAATCATCTATGACCTCGGAAAAGAGGCTGTTGTCCTTGATATCCCCAAGGAAGGAGATCAGATACTCGTTCAGGCTGGAAT
>CAVBOS010000201.1:0-3554 GCA_963597005.1 Lachnospiraceae bacterium | reverse complement strand
CCCTCCAAAAAGACACGCCAAGTTGTTGTGCCGCCGGCAGAAAAGCCGCCAAAGGCTCTGTGGGAACGGGATGCTTCAAAGCCCTCATCGGAGGTATTCTCAGCATATGTGTGATAATATGCCTCAACAGCAGGCATCAAGTCATTTCTGATTTCTCCTGAGTAAAAAATCGGAGTTGTGTCGTGATACCACTCGTTTCCTGACGGAAGATAGGGCATGATGATAATCAGTGGAGGAATCAATTCGTTTTCAATCATATTGTCAATCAAATTCTTGAAACTGTCGCCGTATTCATACATCCACGTGCGTTCATTTCCGTAAGCACCATGCTGAAGATATAGAATGTTATATTTTGCATCCGTATCGTCTTGGTTATATCCGTAAGGCAAATAAACAGTTGCCTGGCTTTGAATATCATTGCCATTTCCAGCATAATCTTTCGTATCGTATGTAAATTTTTCCAATGTGCCTTGTTGCTCAGCTTCGTCGTAATATTGATTTGGCACTTCGCCAAGTGAAATATTTTTCATTGTCATTTTTGTATCCGTATCAGGAGTTGCTTCTTGTCCGACTGTTGTTTCCGTCGAATTTGATGCAGAATTTTCAATGCTTTGATTTTTTGTGTCGCTAATATTGCATCCTGCAAGTGTTAACGACAGAACCAACAAAATGCAGATAAGGACTCTATGTATTATCATGAAATACCGCCTCTTTCTCTTCTATAACCGTATGGGTATGTTAAAACCTCAGCGCAGGATGTTTTGCATCAGTTAATTTAATACCGAAAGTTCCGAAGTCAATTTCCCCGACTGTTTTATCTCCGTCATAAAGAGCAAGCAAAAACTCTGCCATTTGCTTTGCAGTATGAAAACGACCGAATTTCTGTGTGTAATCAACTTTGTTCTTTAATTCATGTGCTGACTGTTCAAATTCAGTTTCGGTAGCTCCGGGTGCCAATACTTTTGCACGAAGCTTGTGTCCGCCCGACTGCATTTCCATATCAATGCCTTCCGTTAAGGAACTTGTGAAAAACTTGGTCGCTCCATATAGGGTACAACCGGGGAACATAGTATATCCGGCAGAAGACGCAACATTAATAAGCTGTGCACCTTCCTTATCTTTATAATCTGCAACATACAGCATGGACAAAAGTGCCAGCGCATTCACATTTACATGAATCATACGAGTATTATGTTCCAAATCAGGATTAGTAATATCTCCGTCATTTCCCAAACCTGCGTTATTTCGAACACCTCAATATCATATTCTCTCAGGGAACGATAGAAATCAACGACAGCTTTCTCGTTTGAAAGATCAACCGCCTTCACAACAACATCCGCATAGGGGTGTTCTTTCTGTATTTCTTCTTTTAACTGCAAAAGGCGTTCTGTTCGGCGAGCACATATGATTAAATTTTTTCCGCGATTTGCAAAAGCTTTTGCCGTTTCATAACCGATACCAGAGCTTGCTCCTGTGACAACAACATATTTGTTATTCATAATAATTACCTCTTAATTTCTCTCTTCATTACAACTGCTGAGCTGTAGGACGAATGATAATCTCGTTAATTCCTGTATTTTCAGGCATATTTATCGCAAAAGCTATGCTTTCGGCAACGGATTCGGCAGGAATGGCAAGCGCATTGTATGCAGCCTGCATACCGTCACGACCTGCCTGTGTGGTCAACGACTGCGGCAATTCGGTTGCAATCATTCCCGGTGCCAGCATGGTCACACGAATTCCTGTTTTTGCGGCTGCCTCTTCCTCACGGAGAGTTTCACTGATTGCTCTGACACCAAACTTTGTTGCCGCATAAACTCCGCAGGTCAGACCTGTCTGATGCGAAGATAGCGAGCCTATATTGATGATATGTCCGCTTTTTTGTTCACGCATAATTCCAAGGCACGCATGAATTCCGTAAAGAACACCTTTCAGGTTGACATCCACACATGTATCCCAGTCTTCAACCTTATCTTCAGACAATAAAGATAAAGGCATAAGTCCTGCATTATTTATCCACACATCAATTCTACCGAAGGCTTCAATTGCTTTTTGTGCCAATACTTCCAGGTCGCTTACTTTTGTGACATCGGTAACACAATAAATTGCTTCTGCACCGTCTGCGTTAATTTCCGATATGATTTTTTTGAGTTTTTCTTCCCGCCTTGCTCCAAGGACCACTTTGTTCCCTTGTTTTGCGAGAAGGCGTGCTGTCGCTTCGCCGATTCCGCTTGATGCTCCTGTGATAACCACTACTTTACTCATGTGAAATTCCTCCTGTAAAAATAATTTAGTAAACTTTGTTGACTTTTCTTTAATACAAGTGTAACATTAACCTTGAGGTTAAAGTCAATGTGTAAATTTAAAAATTTTTCAGGAGGTTTTTATATGCCGTATACAATCAAACAAGCAGCCGAAATTATGAATGTAACACCGACAACATTGCGCTACTATGATAAGCAGGGACTACTCCCATTTATGGAACGCAAGGAGTCCGGCTATCGCATTTTTTCCGATGCTGACATAGCAATGCTGCACGTAATTGAATGTCTGAAAAAAACAGGTATGCCCATAAAGGATATAAAACAATTTTCAAAATGGGCACAAATGGGTGATGATTCATTAAAAGAGCGCTATGAAATGTTTTTAGAAAGAAAACGCACAGTTGAAGCGCAAATTGCCGAATTACAGGAAACTTTAGATTTTATAAATCATAAATGCTGGTATTATGAAACTGCTATTGAAGCTGGAACTGAAAAAATTCACTTTAAAGAACAAGATGATAAATTGCCTTGTGAATAACAAAAACTTCAATATATTTTTACAACGATTTCAATTAGACTTAATTTTTATTTACTACAAGAAACGCAGATTTCTTTTTTATTTTGAGTAGATAAAAATAAAATATAAAAATTCTTTGTTTATTTTTCAGGCAATCAGAATCAATACCGTCTATCAAAGTAATTTGATAGGCGGCATTTTTATTTTCCAAAACTTTTTTCTTCAAAACAGGGTGTCAAAACTCGGCTGGTAAATATGTAATTATCAGCGGTCACAGACGGGTTGAAGCCTGCAAAGCATTAGGGATAACCACTGTTCCCGTAACGATAAAAGAACTTACGAAAGATGAAGCCGTGGTTCAAATGGTGGATTCAAATATACACAGAGAACATATCCGACACCGAAAGCGGTAAGAATATTCAGCGATATATCCGCCTGACATACTTAATACCTGAGCTTTTGAAGCTTGTTGATGAAGATAAAATAGCCTTTACTCCTGCTGTGGAAATTTCATATCTTTCAGAATATGAACAAAGGACATTGCTAGACCAAATTGAATTTACTGACGCTACGCCGTCATTGTCACAGGCACAAAGGCTTAGAAAATTCAGCAAGCAAGGCAGATACTCAACCGATGTTGTGTTCGCCGTGCTATGTGAGGAAAAACCGAATCAAAAAGAGCAAGTACGCTTTATGGAAGAAGATATCCGCAAGTATTTTCCAAGGAATTACACCAAGGCGGATATGCAGAAAACAATAATATCTCTGCTTGA
>CAVBOS010000200.1:0-3556 GCA_963597005.1 Lachnospiraceae bacterium | reverse complement strand
TATTGATACATAAGCGTTGCGGCAGTATGCCGTAACTTATGAACAGAATATCCGGCTCCACCTAAACCAATTTTAGCAAGATATTTATTAACCATAGCCTGAACAGTTTTGGGGCTTATTCGTGTTAATCTGTTGCTCAAAAACAAAGCATTTTTGTCTATAACTTTGTCTTTGGGACGCACTTTTAAATAGTTATTGATAGCACTTAAACACGCATCGTTCAAATAAACAATACGTTCTTTATTTCCTTTTCCTAGGATTCGTATTGTAGAGTTGTTGTAAATAACATCACTGATATTTATTCCTACCAACTCTGACAAACGCATACCACAGTTTAAAAATAAAGTCAGTATGCAAAAATCTCTTTCTTTATCAGGCCCGTCAACAGCAGAAAGTAATGCGATGCTTTGTTCCAAGGATAGATATTTAGGAAGAGATTTTTTCTTTTTTGGCGGAGTCAGATTAATTGTCGGATTTTCCTCAATCAAATGTTCATGATCACAAAGATATGAAAAATAACCTTTTAATGCGGATGTTTTTCTTTGACGCGTTGATGCTATGTTAAGTCTGTCATCAACAGCATAATTCATAAATTCAAATATATCTACAGTTGTTATTGACTTTATAAATTCGGTGTCGATGTCTCGGATAGATATTTCTTCAAACTCAGCATCTTTAGATTCAGACATTTTGTGTTTTTTCATGAATCTAAAAAACGTGCGCAGATCCAAACAATATTCTTCAACAGTTTTAGCCGAACGGCCTTTGATATTTCTCATGTATAAAGAGTAGTTCCTGACGGTTACAGGCATTTCGTCAAGTGCCAAATTGCTCATTTTTAACAATTCTCCTCCCCTAAATTATACAAAATATTTATTTTGTATAATTATAGCAGTTTTAAAGCAATAAGTCAAGTCTACCGTTCTCTTATTCAAAACTTAAGGATCTGTTAAGTGCAAAAGCATAACAGATCCTTTTTTAATTAGCGTATTAAGTTATTGAAATCAAATTTCCTGAATTCTAACAGCCATATATTCTTTACCCGGAAGGTCAATTCTAAAAGAACCCGAATGCACTCCGCAATCTGTAACTGTCATTTCCCAAGTATCAATAACCTCGACCTTGAGTTTTTTATCTTCAGGATAATTAAACATTCTGTAAGACGGTCTGCCAAATCCATAATAGTGGATTTCATATAGCTTAGATTCAAACATTGACTCAGGAACACCGACCGTTTCATCAAATATGCCTTCGCCGCGTTTCATATAAGCTCCGGGAGTTTCACTGATGATTTTATGTAAGAACTTAATTCTTTCAGGAGAATCTCCGTGCAGTTCACCGCCGTGCGACCACCAAAGAATATCATTCGGATGCTGGTATGTTTCTCCGTGACCTGCGTATCCGCCTCTTAGGCATGACTCCCAAAATCTTCTGGTGAGTTCCTGACCGCTGATATTACCCCAACCAAGATCAATGTTACCTTCATAAGCTATTTCATCCCAAACAATCGGTTTTCCGTATTTAACACGATATTCGTCTGTATATTCAACATGTCTGTAAAGATCTTGGCGCTGTAAACAAGCATGCGTAATCCAAGGTCTCGTGTGGTCATAAAACGCTATGCAGTTATGAATCGATGTAAGATGATTATACGGATCCTTTTCACGAATGATATCCGCATATCTTTCCCAGTCAGAAGTACTCTTCTGCGGCAATAAGTCATACTCATTGGCAAGGCTCCACCAAACATTTTTATAAGCGGCATATCTTGCAATAACATACTTCCAATATAAATCGTCGGCTTCCTTGTTCATCTTACAGAATCCCCAACGATCATAAGGATGCATTACAATAATATCGGCTTCTACACCAAGCTTATCAAGAGCCTCGATTGATTCATCTATATGTCTAAAGTACTCAGGATTAAACTCATGAAAATTAAAATCAGAAAGAAGTCTCTCAATCGGTGGATAAACCTGATTATACTTCTCCGCCACCTTGGCATCAAGTCCCTCACCGTTACCTGCAACATACGGGTAATTCTTTGGCTCTTTTAAATTATAGTGATAATGTTTTGGGAAAATACAAAATCTTATTTTATTAAAGTATCCCTTAGAAAGCTCTTCAAGTGTTTTCTTTTGGATTTCGTCGTCCTGAAGTTCCCATACATAGCAAGTAGTACCAAAAGGATAATAAGGGGTTCCGTCTTCGTACGCAAAATGGTATGTGTTTGCTACTTTAACCGGACCATGGTTTCCTTCAGATGCCGGTACACAGTTAAAACTACCAACAACCGTATCGAATGCATCGGAACAGACTTCATAGCTGTATTCTCCCAATAGTTCAGGCATAAATCGAACCTTATATATTCCGTTTCCATCATAGAATCCGTCAAAAACAAGAGTTTTGTTCCCGTTTTTGAATACAGCCTTAACAGGATAATCCACAAAAGGATTTCCGTCAGATTTTCCTCCAATTTCTAATTCAAAGACTTTCCATCTTTCGATATTTTGCATAATCACACCTCATATTTTATATAATGGAATTATCCCACCTACATCAATTATGGTCTCAGTAGAAAGGATATTCAGTTCTATTGAGTTCTTATCAAAAATATTGAAAATACTTCTCGTGTATTCTTTTGATTTGAAACACCCTGTTAAACACGCGCAGGAGTTACCACAAAACCCTCCTGCACCACCTATAAAGCCATAGTCGTAACCCGGAAGTACTATTTCTTTAGCGTTCGTCAATAGGATTGAATTTAATCCGTTCTCTTTAAATACACGGTCTATTCCTACATCTCCCGTTAACGCAATACTAGGAGAAACAATAAATATAGAGCATCCAGTATAGCCTTGTTTAACATCAATTATATTGTATCCTGAATTTTGTGCATATTCAAGTATGCCACTGAAAATTGTTCTTTTGTTGCAAACAAAATTATGCCCTATAATTTTGCCGTTGCAGAGAACATCATTAGGATATTCTTTTGACGGTTTAGAAGTGTACTCAACCTGTTTCCCTAAGCTTTTAAAATAATCCTCAAGATATTCACTGCCCTTTAGTATAAATACTGTATTCCCAAAATCTATAAACTGCATATCAGGATGATACGCAATTTGGGGGTCAAGATAAGGATTCGCTTTAGTTTGAATAATTTTTTTGGTATAAAATTTGCTAATACTATCAACCAAAAAAGAGTATTCTCCGCTTACTACAACCGCATCAGAATAAGCATTAATCATTTGTACAAGCCTCAAATGCTTCTCTTACGGTTTTCACACCGATTATTTCCATATTTGTGTAGTTACCGGAAAGATTTTTCATCGCATAATACGGCATTACCACTTTCTTAAAGCCGAGTCTTTGAGCCTCTGATATTCTGGAATCACAATGGCTTACCGATCTAAGTTCCCCTGCCAAGCCAATTTCTCCAAAGACTATAACATCTTCCGAAACAGGCTTATCTTTCAAACTGGAAATAAGCGAAACTGCGACAGCTAGATCGACTGAAGGCTCATCTAATCTTAAACCGCCGACTACATTTATATAT
>CAVBOS010000199.1:0-3587 GCA_963597005.1 Lachnospiraceae bacterium | reverse complement strand
CGGTAACATAGTAAATACCTTGCTTATCGTTATACTCACAATGATTATCGCAGCTCCTGTCGGAGTCGGTGCCGCTATCTACTTAAACGAGTATGCAAAGCCCGGCAAGCTTGTCAATATTATTGAGTTTGCAACAGAGACTCTTTCGGGTATTCCGTCCATCATTTTCGGTTTGTTCGGTATGATGTTTTTCGGTCAGACCTTAAAGCTCGGCTATTCACTTCTCACAGGTGCGCTCACGCTCATTTTGATGGTTCTTCCGCTCATCACAAGAAACACTCAGGAGGCACTCAAAACCGTACCTAACTCGTACCGCCACGGTGCAGTCGGTCTCGGCGCAGGAAAGTGGCACACAATCAGAACTATTCTTCTTCCGTCGGCTATGCCGGGTATCATTACGGGTGTTATCCTTGCAATCGGCAGAATAGTCGGTGAGTCTGCCGCACTCCTCTTCACGGCAGGAAGCTCCAAAGCACTTCCAAAGTCCTTTGCGGCTGTATTCTCAAAGATTTTCCAGTCGGGCGGTACTCTCACCACTCAGCTTTACTTATCGGCAACGAGTGAGGGAGATTTCAGCACGGCATTCGGAATCGCGGTCGTACTTCTCATTCTTGTATTCTTGATCAATCTTGGAACTAAGCGTTTAGCCGCAAAATTTGATGTAACGAGGAAAAAATAATATGGAACAAAAATTAAAAATCAGCGTTAAGAATCTCAACCTTTATTACGGTGAGAACCACGCTCTTAAGGGAATAAATATGGAGATTAAGCCGAATGCGGTCACCGCTTTCATCGGCCCCTCCGGCTGCGGCAAGTCAACGTTTCTCAAAACTCTCAACAGAATGAATGACTTGGTAGATAATTGCAGAATTGAAGGTCAGGTTCTTCTTGACGGAGAGGATATTTACGCTCCGGGTGTCGATACAACAATTCTCCGCAAAAAAGTAGGCATGGTTTTCCAGCAGCCGAACCCGTTCCCGATGAGCATTTACGATAACATTGCTTACGGCCCGAGAGTTCACGGCATCAAGGACAGAAAGACGCTCGACAGAATAGTTGAAGAGAGCCTAAGGGGTGCGGCTATTTTTGACGAGGTTAAGGACAGACTTAAAAAATCGGCGCTCGGCTTATCAGGTGGTCAGCAGCAGAGAATTTGCATCGCAAGAGCATTGGCTGTTCAGCCTGATGTGCTCCTCATGGATGAGCCGACAAGTGCACTTGACCCGATTTCAACATCTAAAATCGAGGACCTCATGGAGGAGCTCAAGAAGAAATACACGGTTGTAATCGTTACACATAATATGCAGCAGGCTGTTCGTGTTGCCGATTACACAGCATTCTTCCTTCTCGGTGATCTCGTAGAATTCGGTGAGACAAAGCAGATCTTCTCTTATCCTGAGGATAAGCGTACAGAGGATTACATCACGGGTAGATTCGGCTAATACTATTTAAGGTAAGGAGAGAAAAATGAGAACTAAATTTGATGAACAGCTCCGCTCACTCAACACGGAAATGGTTCACATGGGCAATATGATTGAAGAGGCTATCCAGAATGCTCTGGATGCACTTTTCAATCAGGACATAGAGAAAGCAAAGCAGATTATGAAGGACGACGAGCAGGTTGACCATGAGCAGAAGAAGATTGAAAATATCTGCTTCCAGCTTTTGGTTCAGCAGCAGCCTGTCGCTCATGATTTGAGAAACATCACGGCGGCTATGAAAATGGTCACCGATATGGAGAGAATCGGAGATCAAGCGGCTGATATTTCCGAGCTCACGGTTATGATGCCCGACAGCATCAACAAAGTTAATGCCGAGAACATCCGCAAGATGAGCGCCGAGGTTATCCTTATGCTCCTCAAGGCTGTCGAGGCATATGTTGAAAAGGACGCAGACAAGGCTCAGAAGGTTATTGACCACGATGACATAGTTGACGATTTGTTCATCAAGGTTAAGGGTGAGCTTATAGAGGTTATGCAGAAGACTCCCGAGCACGCAGAGACGGCGGCTGATTTGCTTATGGTAAATAAGTATCTTGAAAGAATAGGCGATCACGCAACCAATATTGCCGAGTGGGTTATCTTCTCTGTTGATGACCGTTATGATCGAAAGGACTAATATTGAAGATAAATTTTAAAGAGAAAAAGGGATTTATCTGTGATATGGACGGAGTTATATATCACGGAAACAGAATTTTACCGGGTGCGGCTGAATTCATCAGATGGCTTCAGGAGAATGACAAGCAGTTTCTTTTTCTTACCAACAACAGCGGAATGACTCCGAAGGAGCTTCAGCAGAAGCTTGAGCGTATGGGTGTAAGCGTTTCTGAGGAGCATTTCTACACTAGCGCACTTGCAACGGCTGAGTTCTTAAAGGCTCAGGCGCCGGGATGTTCTGCTTATGTTATCGGTGAGGCGGGACTTCTTAACGCACTTTACGATGCGGGAATCACCATGAACGACGTGAACCCCGATTATGTTGTAATGGGCGAGGGAAGAAGCTATTCACTCGATACACTGACAAGAGCAGTAAATCTCGTTTTAGACGGGGCAAAGCTTATTGGGGCAAACTCCGACGTCACGGGCAACATTGAAAACGGCATTATGCCTTCGTGCAGAGCACTTGTCGCTCCCGTTGAAATGGCTACGGGTAAGCAGGCTTATTTCTGCGGAAAGCCAAATCCGCTCATGATGAGAACAGGACTTAAGTTACTTGGATGCCACTCCGAGGATGCGGTTATCATCGGTGACAGAATGGATACCGACATAATCGCGGGTACGGAGAGCGGCGTGGACACAGTTCTTGTCCTAAGCGGTGTTTCCGACAGAAAAACTCCGAGCACGTATGCTTATCAGCCGACAGTTATTTTAAACGGCGTGGGAGACATTCCCGCCCAGGTAAACGATTAAGCAAAAAGAGAAAATCCCGACCGCATTTTTACGGGTCGGGATTAATTATTTTGATATTACGGTATGAATTAGGCGAAAATCAAACAGTTTTCTATTTAAATGAATGATTGCACGAGTAAATATAAACAAAAAGCCAAGAAACAACGGCGGGGAGTCCGATGAAGCATGCGGCGTTATCAAGTCCGGGTAAAATTCTCTGGCCGATTATAAGCCAAACAAGTGCTCCGAAAACTGCGGATATTACGCTGAAAATGAAGAAAGCAAGACGGTATTTGTTTTCTGTTTTGATTTGCTTGTTGTCAATTTGATTCCAGATTTTATTGATTTCGGACATAGTTATCACTCCTTTGACTCCACGATAATATCCTATTGTAAAGATTGAAATCACAGTATTGTAAAAAGTATGTAAATCACATAAATTTTACACAGACTTTACATTAGCTACGATTAGTCTTTACAAAACCCCTTTAACATACGAATCGTAAAATACTGAAGGGGGTATTTATTTACCATGGACATATTCGGAGTTTTGACGATGCTTGGCGGACTCGCTCTTTTCCTTTACGGAATGAATACACTGGGTGACGGTCTTGTCATGCTCTCGGGCGGAAAGCTCGAGAAAATTCTCGAGAAGCTTACGGAAAAACGTATAATGGGCGTTTTGCTCGGCGTATTTGT
>CAVBOS010000198.1:0-3589 GCA_963597005.1 Lachnospiraceae bacterium | reverse complement strand
ATTCCGATATTTACCCAGATATTACCCGTCACAACGTAGACAAAGCCCATTACAAGACCCGATATAAACGCAAACGGAATGCTTGTCGCACTCATGTGCATGCAGCCGAAAATAAATGCAGATGTGATGATAGCAAAGCAGTCGCCGTATTTTCTAAGCGAACCGAGAATAACACCTCTGAACGCAAACTCCTCAAATACGGGCGGCATAATTGCTACCTCTATAAAGTAAAGTGCCATCAAAAGCGGCTGTGTCGGTGTTACGCTTGACGAAGAAGAATCATAGCCGAATCTCGAGAGATAGCTTCCGAGCCAACTTGCGGGGAAATTTGCCAAAAGGCAAATCGAAAGTCCGGCAAAAATAATCAAAAGCTTATCGCCGAATTTCACCTTGTTCACTCTGACAGCCTCGCTCATCGTTATATTTTTCGATGCCGCCGCATATATGAAGAACGGCAGGAAAATAGCAAACGGTGACGAGAAGCACTGCAGTGCGTAGTAAATCAGTGGCGGAATACCCGATGTCTCGGGGTAAGCCTGATAATTACAGTAGCCGTTTATCGCAATGAGCCTCACGCTGATCATCGTAAAAGCCAGCATAAGCGTGTACATTACAATCGGCAAGAAAGACAGTGCGGTCATATGCCGTCTTAAGCGTTTTTTCTCAAGCTTTTTCGGTGTGATGTAACCGAATTTCGGATCATACACCATGTCGCCGTTATTCGGCAACGTGGTGTTAGCATAATCGTAGGTGTTCACTTAAAGCCCTTTCGCTTATTTCATAAGCTCACAAATTCTGTTGGAAAAATCAACAGGGTCGTCAACAGGAAGTCCCTCAATGAGAACAGCCTGGTCGTATAAAAGCTCGGAATAAGCTTTCAGCTTATCCTGATCGTTTTCGTTCAAATTCTTGAGAACCTCAAAAATCGGATGCTCGGGGTTGATTTCAAGAACTCTCTCAGCCTTGACCTCGCCGCCTGGCGTAGCCTGAGGCATTCTTGCGAATACCTTCTCCATCTCGAGAGTAATCTGACCCTCGGAAGAAAGACATACGGGGTGCTTTGTAAGTCTTGAGGAAATCTTAACAGCTACTACCTTGCCGTCAAGAGCCTTTCTCATGTTCTCGAGAAGCTCCTTGCTCTCCTCAACCTTCTTTTCAGCCTCTGCCTTCTCCTCCTCTGTCTCAAGTCCGAGATCGTCGGAAGAAATATTCTTGAAGTCCTTCTCCTGATACTCGGCTAAGGTCTTGAGTGCGAACTCGTCAACCTCCTGAGTGAGATAGAGAATCTCATAGCCCTTTGCGGCTACCGTTTCCGTCTGCGGAAGTGATGCCATTCTGTCGACATTCTCACCGCAAACATAGTAAATGCTCTTCTGCTCAGGCTTCATTCTCGAGACATACTCTGCGAGAGTGACAAGCTTCTTCTCCGTCGAAGAATAGAAGAGAACCAAATCCTTAAGCTCGTCCTTGTGGATGCCGTAATCGGCATACATACCGTACTTGAGCTGAAGACCGAATGCATCAAAGAACTTCTCGTACTTCTCACGGTCATTTGTGAGCATGGACTTAAGCTCAGATGCAATCTTCTTCTCAAGTCTTGAAGCAATAAGCTTGAGCTGTCTGTCATGCTGGAGAAGCTCACGGGAAATATTGAGTGAAAGATCCTGTGAATCTACAAGACCCTTTACAAAGCTGAAATGATCAGGAAGAAGATCTGAGCATTTCTCCATAATCATAACGCCGTTTGCGTAAAGCTGAAGTCCCTTCTCGTAGTTCTTGGAATAATAATCCATCGGTGCCTTTGCAGGAATGAAGAGAAGTGCATTGTAGGTTGCTGTTCCCTCGACACTGGTATAGATAACCTTGAGCGGATCTTCCCAGTCCATGAACTTTTCCTTATAGAAGGAATTGTAGTCCTCGTCGCTGACTTCGCTCTTTCTCTTCTTCCAAATCGGAACCTGACTGTTAAGAGTTACATTCTCGGTGTAGTGCTCATACTCCGTCTTAGCCTCGGGATCATCGCTTTCCTTCGGTCTTACTCTGTCCATATCAAGAGTAATCGGATAGCGGATATAATCGGAATATTTCTTTACAAGACCCTGAAGCTTGTACTGGTCGAGATACTCATCATAATTTTCGTCCTCTGTGTTTGCCTTCAGGTAAAGTGTGATTGTGCTTCCGTGAGACTCTTTTTCAGCCTCGGTAATCTCGTAGCCCTCTGCACCCTCAGACTCCCACATATATGCCTTGTCTGCACCGTAAGCCTTGGAAACAACAGTTACTTTATCAGCTACCATAAATGCAGAATAGAAGCCGACGCCGAACTGACCGATGATATCGATGTCCTCTTTCTTCTCGTTCTCCTGCTTGAAGCCGAGTGAACCTGACTTTGCGATGACGCCGAGGTTATTGTCAAGCTCCTCCTCTGTCATACCGATACCGTTATCGGAAATGGTTAGCTTTCTCTCGTCCTTGTTTATTTCGAGTGAAATCTTGAAATCCTCTCTTGAAAGACCGGTAATTCCCTCTGAAAGCGACTTGTAATAAAGCTTGTCTATCGCATCGCTTGCGTTGGAAATCAGCTCACGAAGAAAAATTTCCTTGTGGGTATAGATTGAGTTGATCATAAGATCAAGAATTCTTTTAGATTCGGTTTGAAATTGCTTAACTGCCATGAAAACATCTCTCCTTAGATAATAAAGCTATTCTTTTAGCTTCATTAATTTTACAACCTATTTGTTAACTTTGTTTGAATAAGCTAAAACTTGTTTTGTTATCTCTCCAATTTGAAGAAATAATCATAGCCCTCATTTTCCTCGGCAGTTCCCCAAGTCACTCTTATTCTCACAATTTTATTTCCCCCTGTTTCAGGAAGTGAAAGAACGGTGTTGTTCTCATAATCACATTCGAATTCTTCAGAATAAAGCGAATATTCGATTTCACCGTATCTTTCGCCCTCAAGCTTTACCGTGAGATCATCGTTATACGGAACGGTACAATCAGCTTCACCGATAACCTCTGCCATATCATATCCGGGCAAAAGCTCACCGTTTTCGCTTATTTTAACGCCGTAACACTCGAACTCAACGCCACCGCTTATTGCATACACCTTGCCGTTTGTTTTGCCAAGTCCCACAAGACTGCAGCCGCTTAGGCTAAAGCAAAGCAGTGTGATAAGTAATACAGATAATAGTTTTTTCATTATGCGCCTCTTATTTAAGCTCGGCAATAGTGACGCCACTCTCACCCTCGCCGTAGGTTCCGAGGCGGAAGGTTCTCACGCTCGGATGCTTTTTCAGGTGCTGACCGATAGCCGTCCTCAAAACTCCCGTGCCCTTGCCGTGGATAATCGTTACCGTGGAAAGTCCCTGACGAACGCATCTGTCGATGAATGAATCCACCTCCATGATAGCCTCCTCGGCGGTCATTCCTCTTACATCAACATCAAGCGAGGTTTCCTGCGGTGCGCTTATCACTTTGACCGTTCTTCTGTCCTTGCCGACACCCTGTTTCTTCTTCTGGCGGTTGGAATAAAGTCGAAGATTTGAAAGCGGAACTCTCGTCTTGATTATTCCAGCCTGAACGAGTA
>CAVBOS010000197.1:0-3591 GCA_963597005.1 Lachnospiraceae bacterium | reverse complement strand
TCGCTTACGAGCCTGTTTGGGCTATCGGCACAGGCGTCACAGCTACAGCTGACCAGGCAGACGAGGGCAACGGCTATGTAAGAGCAGCTATCGCTGAGGCTTACGGCGCTGAGGTTGCTGAGACTGTTACAGTTCAGTACGGCGGTTCAATGAACGCTAAGAATGCAGCAGAGCTTGTTTCCAAGGTTAATGTTGACGGTGGACTCATCGGCGGTGCTTCACTCAAGGCTCAGGACTTCTCCGTAATCGTAAAGGCTGCTTCCGAGGGCTGATTACCTTGTAATTAGGAACAACCAAAAGTTTGAGCCTAATTACCGATTTACGGCATCAGTATATCAGGCTCTGACTGTTTGTTTCGATAAGCTATTCAATAATTTATCCGAATGAAAGGGAGCAGTCGAATTTCTGCTCCCTTTTTCAAATATTATCATTTGAGGTTCTCTAATATATGAAAAAACCATTAGTTTTAATGATTCTTGACGGCTACGGAATTGCTCCTGCTGAGGGCAACGCAATCGAAGCCGCAAAAAGACCTAATTTAAGAAAGCTCTTTAGCGAGTATCCGAACACAATCATCGGTGCTTCCGGAATGGATGTCGGTCTTCCTGACGGACAGATGGGCAACAGTGAGGTTGGTCACACAAATATTGGTGCCGGCAGAATTGTTTATCAGCCGCTCACAGAAATTACAAAGTCTATAAAGGACGGCGAGATGTTCAAGAACGAGGCTCTTAACGACGCTATGGACAAGGCTCTTGAAAAGGGCACAGCTCTTCACCTTTTAGGACTTCTCTCTGACGGCGGTGTTCATTCTCACATCGAGCACCTCGCAGGACTCCTCCAGATGGCAAAGAACAAGGGACTTACAGAGGTCTATGTTCACTGCTTCATGGACGGCCGTGACGTTCCTCCGTCTTCAGGAAAAGATTATGTTTGCCAGCTCATGGACAAGATGAAGGAAATCGGCGTCGGCAAAATCGCTACAATCTCAGGTCGTTACTATGCAATGGACAGAGACAACAACTGGGACAGAGTAGAAAAGGCTTATGCCGCTATGGTATACGGCGAGGGCAACCATGCCGCTTGTCCTAAGTGCGCAATGCAGAATTCCTATGATGAGGGCGTTACAGATGAATTTGTAATTCCTTGTGTCATCGACGGTGCAAAGAAGATTGAGTCCGGTGATTCAATCATCTTCTTCAACTTCCGTCCTGACAGAGCTCGTGAAATCACACGTACATTTGTTGACGATGAGTTCACAGGCTTTGAGCGCAAGGGCGGCAGACCTGACATATTCTTCGTTTGCATGAGACAGTACGATGCTTCCATGCCGAATGTCGAGGTTGCTTATAAGGACAAGAAGCTCACAAACACACTCGGCGAGTATCTCTCCGCTAACGGAAAGACTCAGCTCAGAATCGCAGAGACAGAGAAGTATGCTCACGTAACATTCTTCTTCAACGGCGGTGTTGAGACTCAGTTTGAGGGCGAGGACAGAATTCTTGTCGCTTCTCCTAAGGTTGCTACCTACGATCTCCAGCCACACATGAGCGCATATGAGGTTACAGATAAGCTTGACGAGGCACTCAAGAGCGGCAAGTACGATGTTGTTATCCTCAACTACGCTAACTGCGACATGGTTGGTCACACAGGTGTATTTGACGCAGCCGTAGCAGCTGTTGAAGCTGTTGACACTTGCGTAGGAAGAATTTCCGACACCGTTCTTTCACTCGGCGGCACAATTCTTCTCACTGCAGACCACGGCAACGCTGACAAGATGATTGATGAGAACGGTGCTCCTTTCACAGCACACACAACAAATCCTGTTCCGTTCCTCGTTATCGGTCAGGGTGACGTTAAGCTCAGAGAAGGCGGCGTTCTTGCTGACATTGCTCCTACTATGCTCAAGATTCTCGGACTTACTCAGCCTGAGGAAATGACAGGTAAGTCAATTATCGTTGACTGATTGCTACATTAACATGAAATTTTGAGAGTCGATTTTTATCGGCTCTCTTTTTTTGTGAAAAAAAGGAGAACCCTTTCGGATTCTCCTAAATAATCTAATCAAAGATTTCTGTAACGCTTAATTTTCTTCATCTTTTTCTTGCGGCGATGGAACATTACCGCAATCACAACATAAATTGCCACAGTGAGAATAACCAAGCCGATTACTATCAAAACAAGCGGTGAAGCAAATGCTCCTGCGGTTGTCTCTATAGTCTGAATAACCTTACTTCTCTCGACCGACTCAGCCGCCACAAGGTTTACCGTTGCTATTTTGTCGCCTGCATATGTAAATGTAGCCGTACCGATAACCTCACCCTTTTTAATCGGAGCCTGAACCTTTTCTGGAATATCGACCTCGGTCAAAATGCTTGATGTGGAAACATCAGACGGTAGTATAGCCGAAACATTTTCAGCGGCTACAAGCTGTAATTTATCCTGATTCCATGCATATTCAAGCTCAACATCGGCGAGCAAATCGCCAGCCTCGGCAACATTTTTCATAGAAAGATTTAAGAACGCCCATCTGAAAAGTGTTGCGGCATCAACCATTTCTCCGTGGTAATCAATGGTTTCTCCGTTTGAATCTATCATTGGGCTTCCGAGACAAATACACACATATGTATATCCCTCGTAGGTTGCGGAAGCCGCAATACAGTAGCCGGCTTCATTGTGAGAACCTGTCTTGATTCCGTTAGCATACATGTAATAATAAGCTGAGTTCTCATCAGACTGAGAGAGCATCTTATTTGTCGAGACAACAGTTCTCTCCTCATCAACGATATTTGTTGCGGGAAGTGTGTAAGATGTCTGGCTGACTATCGAGCTGAAGTACGGAAGCGTTGTAGCATAGCTTACCATTTTTGCAAGGTCTCTTGCGGTTGAGTAGTGGTTACTGTCATTTAAGCCGTGCGGATTAACGAAATGAGTATCCATGCAACCGAGCTCACGTGCTTTCTCATTCATGAGGCTTACAAAATACTGTGAAGCCTCTGAGACTCCGCTACCTGATGATGTTGTTGTCGTAGTCGATTCAGTGCTGTCCGAAGTTGAATCGGTACTTGATTCATCTGAAGCCGTACTGCTTTCTGCTGAGCTTTCAGTGCTTGACTCACTCGATTCGCTCACTTCACCTGTTCCGTCCGTGTAATCGTTTACCGCAACGGGATCGGGAATATCCTTTGCGTCGCCCTCGATATATTCGCTCGATTCTCCGTCTGAGCTGTCAGAACTATCGGAGCTTGCAGCCTCCTCGGCAGCTGAAATCGTACTCTTTGTCGAGAGATACTGGGAGATTTCCTCCTGATGCTGGTCAATGTAAACAGCCATGGCAAGAGCCGCGTCGTTACCGGACGGAACCATCATAAGATTTAAAAGCTGTAAAAAGCTCAGTTCCTCACCTACATTGATACCGGCAAGTGATGAGCCTGTTCCTTCAAGCTCGTCCGCAACAACCTGATCAACGGTAACTATGGTGTTCTCAAGGTCGGGAATGCATTCACTTACAACAATAAATGTCATTATCTTGGTAAGCGAAGCGATCGGTCGCTGAGTATCGGCATCTACGGAATAGACGCACTCGTTGTT
>CAVBOS010000196.1:0-3601 GCA_963597005.1 Lachnospiraceae bacterium | reverse complement strand
ATCAGATACAGGACGAAAGAGGATACACGCTAATTAGTTCCGATAGTGAAGAAGAAATCAAGAAAATTTTTTATAATATATCCAATGATTTTTTGGCTATTGCCAAATATTACAGAAATTCGCATTTCTTTCTTTATGACAGCAAAGAAATGATAACGAGAGTCTTTTTCAATGTTGATGAGAACAAGTATATAATAAGTGGAACTAATTTTGTTTTTCTATAAAGCAAGAGAGCGGATTAACCGCTCTCTTTTTTTGTTTTCTAAAAAATATTTTAGAAAAATATGTAGATTTTATGAGAAGCCTATTGACAGATAGTCCCAAAAGTGATATATTAAAGACAAGATAAGAAAAGGACTGCAATCCTTTTCTTATCGAGATACAGAGCAGTACATCTATGGAATGCTACCGATAGGTAGCAAGGAAATGACTATTTTTCCCGATACGGAGTTTGTTCTGTATCGGGATTTTTTGACAATTTAAAGCAAGATATTTTTCTTTCTAAAAGCTTGACAGCTCTCTGTGACTACTATGCAGAGCGGAACACCTTACATAAGCAAAAGTCAAGCAAGTTCACAACTTCGCATAGCGAACCTATCCGATGTAGCGGATAGAGGGAGTGCCGAAAGGTTGCGAGTATAAAACACTAAAGTATTTGAGATAACCATACCTGTATAGGTATGAGGGAACAGCAAGAAAAATAACAAGCCTAAACCAACGGCAGAGAGGGGCGGTAGCCAATCCGTCAGTATCGTGAGTGTCCAACCGCACTATGGCTTATTCTTGTAGAAGATGTGAGTAGGAAATACCTACTTAGCGAAGTTAATTAGATTATAAGATAATTGTTCAGTATAGATAATAGGGGCAAAATCTTTCCTTTCGTGAGCTTTGCCCCTACTATCAGTTCTTAGTTGCCAAAACTGCCGACAGTAACAACTAAGAACTGCAATTCTTAGTTGTCGGAAGCGGTATGTCAGTACCCACACCACAACACTACTGTCAGCGTTTTGTTGGTGATCCATCCGGGATTCGAACCCGGGACACCTTGATTAAAAGTCAAGTGCTCTGCCAACTGAGCTAATGAATCATATTGAATTTTGTTTGCTGATTTCTTACAGCTTTGTTATTATATCAATCACGGCGACTTTTGTCAAGAGATTTTTGAAAAAGATTTTCAGAGCATCTGTTTTACCTATGATTTATATGGTTGAAATGCGGTATAATCTCTCTAATTTTACTGAAATATGCCTTTTTTCGTTGCATTTTAGCGATATATTATGTTATCATATCAAGGTTAGTGTATCCTTGATATCACGTTAAAGCAGTGGATTAAATTAGCTTAAATCATGTAAGAAAGGTAAGAAAGATGTTAGGAACAATCGAAACGGTTAATAATGCCGTAAACAATTTCATTTGGGGCGTGCCTGCAATGATTTGCATCATTGGCGTCGGCTTGCTTCTTAGTATTCGAACGGGATTTATTCAAATCAGAAAATTCCCGTATGCCATGAAGGTAACGTTGGGCCGCATGATGAAGAAGAGAGACGCTTCCGACGGAGCTCTCACGCCGTTCCAGGCTGTTTGTACGGCACTTGCTGCAACGGTAGGAACTGGTAACATTGCCGGTGTTGCGGGTGCTATTGCAATCGGAGGACCCGGAGCTGTTTTTTGGATGTGGATTTCCGCAATTCTCGGAATGTGCACAAAGTTCAGTGAGGTTACGCTTGCCGTGCATTTTCGTGAAAAAAATGCAGAGGGCGATTATGTTGGCGGCCCGATGTATTACATTAAAAACGGTTTGAAAAAACACTGGCGTTGGCTTGCTTATTTGTTTTCAGCGTTCGGTGTGCTTACTGTTTTCGGAACAGGCAACGCAACACAGGTAAACACAATAACAACTGCCATTGATTCCGCTCTTTTCAATTTTGGCGTAATAGAAGAAGGCAATACAGCAACGCTTAATCTGGTTATCGGCATCGTTCTCGCGGTTCTTATCGGACTTATTCTTCTCGGTGGAATTAAGAGAATTGGCAACGTTACAGAGAAGCTTGTGCCGTTTATGGCTGTTTTATATATCATTTTGGCACTTGGCGTTGTCGTTATAAATTATAAGAATATTCCGTCTGTTTTCAGCTCGATAATTAAGGGTGCGTTCACTCCGTCATCTGTTACGGGAGGTGCTGTCGGCTCATTCTTTATCAGTATGAAAAAGGGAGTTTCCCGTGGTATTTTCTCCAACGAGGCAGGACTCGGAACAGGCTCTATTGCTCATGCATGCGCCGACACGAAAAAACCAGTTAAGCAGGGATTTTTCGGCATTTTCGAGGTTTTTGTCGACACAATAGTTATTTGCACGCTTACCGCACTTGTTATTCTTTGCAGCGGTGTGCCTGTCGGCTACGGCGAGGCTGCGGGAGCTGAGCTTACTATTCTTGGATTTACTTCAACCTACGGAAGCTGGGTTTCAATCTTTACAGCGGTTGCAATGTGCTGTTTTGCGTTCTCAACTATTATCGGATGGGGACTTTACGGAACTCGTTGTATTGAATTTTTGCTCGGCACCCGTGCGAACAAGCCTTTTATGGTGCTTTATTCTTTGGTTGCGATTGTGGGAGCAACAATGGAACTTGGTCTTATGTGGAACATTGCCGAGACCTTCAACGGTTTAATGGTCATTCCCAACTTAATTGCAGTTTTCCTCTTATCTGGGGTTGTTGTCAAGCTTGTTAAAGATTATTTTAACGGCGAGGGCAAGGACGCATAATTACAAAATCAGCAAACTCTGTGCATCGGCTTTTTGCCGATGCATTTTTCTTTTTGTACTAAAGCAAATTGATTTTTATTATGACCATAAAATATGTTAATATTATAATATACTTAATTAAATTTTGATTTGGAGAGAGTTGATTATGAAAGAAATCGAAAACAGAAGAAGCATACGAAAATATAAAGCAGATAGTGTCGACAAAAAAGACATAGAGTTAATTTTAAGAGCGGGTATTTTAGCACCGTCAGCCAAGAACAGGCAGCCGTGGAAGTACTATGTTTACACAGGGGATAATAAAAAGAAATTGTTAGACTGTATGGAGGCTGGATTAATCAGAGAAAGCGGAAAAAATAAGCTGCTTCCGAATTCACAGTATGGATTGCCTGATGCATTTCATACACTGCAAATAATGAGAGAGGCTCCTGTTTTGATTGTGATTGAAAACACTAACGGAATTTCTCCGTATTTAAGCATAGATACTGACCGCAGAGTTTCGGAAATTTGCGATACATTGTCAATCGGTGCGTCAGTGGAAAATGTACTTCTGAGAGCTACTGAGTTGGGATATGGCACACTATGGATTGCAAATACTTGTTTTGCGTATAAAGAATTGGTTGAATTTATGGGCATAAAAGGTCAACTTATCGGAGCTGTTTCTTTAGGAGTAGCAAATGAAGCGCCAAGGCAAAGACCAAGAAAAGATTTATCCGAGGTTGTGGAGTTTCGGTGATGAAAAGCTTAAGTTTGTTTTTTATATGCTGAAAATAATTTGCTCAAAAAGCAGTCCGAAATCATATTTTAACGCACTTTGATATTTCTGATAATATGTCGGAT
>CAVBOS010000195.1:0-3628 GCA_963597005.1 Lachnospiraceae bacterium | reverse complement strand
CACAGGCTCAGCGAATGAAAAAGCTCAGCCAGTCGGGAGAACTTAGCATGGATGTTATCTTTGGAATTATGACTGAGGAAAAGGCAAATCAGAAAGAGAAGCTTCAGTTCAAGGTGGATGATTTAAGAACATATTTCCCAAAGAATTACACTCCGAAGCAGATGGAAGAAATCATTTTGAAATTACTTAACGAATATCACAGAAAAGTAGAACGACAGAGAAGAAGTCGAGATGAAAGGTAAGGTGAATTTATATGAAGATTAAGAGTTCAGATATTCCGGTACAGGAAAGATACTGTATCACCATTGAAGAAGCCGCAGCATATACGCTTATCGGCGAGAACAGACTGCGTGAATATATTAAGCAAAATAAGCACGCTGAATATCTCATTTGGACAGGCTCAACTGTCCGTATCAAAAGACCGCAGTTTGAAAGATTCTTGGAAAAAGTCAATTATCTATAAGGCAATTTAAGAAAGAATAAGAATCCGTAAGATTGAAAATGAATACGCAATACAGTACAATAAATATGCTGTATTGCGTGTTCGCCAAGAAAGGAGCGAACTATGAGCAGAAGCACGCAAAGAACAGATATACCGATTTATCAGAGGTATTCAATAACCGTTGACGAGGCGGCAGCCTATTTCATGATTGGAGAGAATCGACTGAGGGAGCTTGTAAAAAGCGACAAGTACGCCGATTATCTTTTATGGGTAGGCACGACAGTCAGAATCAAGCGAGAGCAGTTTGAGAAGTTTCTCGACAAAACGAACTTCCTTTAAAAGCCCATAGTTAGAGGAGGTGCGATATGGCGAAGGACAGACGAGACAACAAAAATCGAAACCTCTGGAAAGGTGAATATCAGCGAAAAGACGGTATGTATGAGTACCGATATATTGATTCAAAAGGTGTCAGCAGAAGCGTTTACAGTTGGAGATTAACTCAGGCAGACAAACTCCACGGCGATAAGGACGAAGGTCCTTGCCTTAGAGAAATGGAGCAGAAAATCAACCGTGATATGCAAGATGAGATTGATACTTTTACAGCTCAGCATATGACCTTGAACGAATTTTTTGATGCGTATATCGAGGAAAGAACCTTAAAGGATTCCACCAGAACCAATTACAAATATATGTATAAAAGGTATATGAGAAACGGAATCGGATTAAGGAAGTTATCATCCTTTAAGTACAGCGACATCAAGAAGTTCTACAACAGTCTTATCAGGGAGAGAGGATTAAAGCCTAACACACTTGAAACAATCCATACGATACTGCATCCGATATTTACAACGGCAGTTCGTGACGGATATATCAGGAGCAATCCGGCAAGCGGAGCAATGGCAGAAATCAAGAAAAGCCACGACTGGGAAAAACCGAAAAGGCACGCACTCACCGCAGAGCAACAGGCGGCATTTGTAAATTATCTTTCCACTTCGGAAGAATACAAATTGTGGAAACCGATATTTACAGTACTTCTTGGAACAGGTTGCAGAGTTGGCGAGATTATCGGTATCAGGTGGAAAGACTGCGATTTTGAGAACAACATCATTTCTATCAATCACAATCTTATCTACAGGCAAGCTGATGACGGAAAGTGCGGATATACAATCACTACTCCAAAAACAAAGGCAGGTATCAGAGAAATACCGATGTTTGAGGAGGTAAGGGAAGCACTGCTGTCTGAATATGAAAGACAAAAGCAAGTCGGTTTTAATGAAATGGTGATTGACGGATATTCGGGATTTGTATTCCGTAACCGTTTCGGCAGAGTATTTAATCCCAACAACCTGAACCGAGCGATTGAGCGTATCATCAGAGATTATAACGCTGAGGAGAAAGAGAAAGCAAAGGCGGAAGGGCGAATGCCAATAATCATTCCGCACTTTAGCGTTCACAACTTAAGACATACCTTTTGCACCCGTATGTGTGAGAACACATCGGATAAGAACACCCTTAAAATGATTCAGGAAATCATGGGACACAGTGACATCAGTACAACGCTTGATATTTACACAGAACTTACCAGAGAAAAGAAAGTTGAAGCTTTTCACGAGCTTCAAGGCAAAATTAAGATTGGATAGCCGTACCAAAACGGAATACCAATTTACCAATTTCTCTACCAAAAATGGAGAGGAATGAGCGAAATTCAAGAAAACTACGTGAGTGACGCAATTTCTTAAACGGCTGTTTTCAGTCTTATATGTTCTTACGCACTCACGACTTACATAGAAAAAGCGGGCTCCCGACGATGAAGACATTAGAGAAATAAAACACTCAGAAACCCAGTGTTTTAGCGGTTTTTGGGGTATGAAGCAACAGAAAAACCTACACCAATACACCAATTTTACACCAATTGATGCAAGAAATCGTGCAGACGAGAAAAAATCGCATAATTAGTGCAATGAGTGGGCAATTCCAATCGGGATTGCCCATTTTTTAAAATGAGCGGAAATATAAATTGAAATTTGAAGGTGGAAGAAATCAATGAATATAGAGAAAATCGAGAAGAACGGCACAGTCTGCGCAATTGTTCGCAGTGATGAAATTGTAATTGCAGATACACAATCTGCAATTGACCTGTTGATGACAGTAATGTATGATCTTGGAACGAAGAATATTGTAATTGACAAAAAGCTGGTTGCAGAAGACTTTTTCATCCTCAGCTCTGGACTTGCGGGTGAAATTCTTCAGAAATACGTAAACTATGGTGGGCGAATTGCAATTTATGGCAATTATTCGCATTACACCAGTAAACCGCTGCATGACTTCATCTATGAGAGTAACAAGGGACATGACGTGTTCTTTGTTGAAACTGAGGATGAAGCGGTTTCATATTTATGCAGATAAATTGACAGTTTGCCAGCATCTTAGACAGAATATGAACAACGAAAAACATCGTAGCAATACGGTGTTTTTTTGTTACCCAAAATCAACAATTTCATACATAACCACAGGTTAGTACAAATACCTTGTGTGATTTTTTGAAAGGCTTAGAACGGGAAATTTCCCCGATTTTCACCCCGAAAAGTTACACAAAAAGGCTCTTAGTATCTTACCTGAGTTTTTTTATTTTTAGACGGAAAGGTGGATTGATATGCCAAGAATGAGCAAGAAACGGAAACAAGGGTGGGCATTGCCGGACTGGTTGTCGCATTCTTCCTGACGCCCTTTGGCTTACCGCTCATTGCAATGCTGATTCTGGAAGGTGTGAAAAGCATCAAGTGCAGGGTTTAGAAATGTTTGTATGGTTAAAACTGTGCCCAAGTTGGGCAGAAGTGATCCCACTGTGACTTGTAACAATCTCACTTCTCGCCATGTTGGTGGGAAGTGAATATCTCGCAAGCTCTTGCTGATAAAAACAGCAGGGGGCTTTATTTTTGCTCGAAAACAAAAAATATCTTGACTTAGAGTTAACTCCAAGTGCTATGATGTTTATCGAGGTGAAGAACATGAAAATACTAACCATTTATTATTCCTGGTCGAACGGGAATACAGAAAGAATTGCAAAGATGCTGCAGGAAGCAGTTGGCGGTGACATTGCCAGAATTGATACGGCTGCTCCCTATGAAGGGAGCTACGACGATGTAGTAAATCAAGGTCAGGAAGAAGTACAACGCGGATACGAAC
>CAVBOS010000194.1:0-3649 GCA_963597005.1 Lachnospiraceae bacterium | reverse complement strand
CTTCTGTATATACGGCTTCCCGCTGTCACCCCTGCCGACTACGTACAGAAATTCTCTGTCATTTGCTATTTTTACATACTGAACTTCCAATCTGTAAAAATACTTGCTGCTGTTGCTGTATGTATAGGCAATCTTTCCGTTGACATATATCTGCGCCTTGATAACACAGCCATAATTATTTTTAGTCAACAAAAACTTTACTGTGTCCGCTTTTCCGTCATGCGTTAAATCCCACTTGTACGTTGACGAATTAGAGACCGTAATGGTTTTAAGCGTTGCGGCATCAGCATTACTGCTCATAAAAACCGTCAGAGTCATAATGCACAGACAATAGATTAAAATTCTCAGTTTTCTCATTTTTTTACCTCCACATAGATATTGTTTTTGAAGTGAAATTCATGTGTTTAAGTAAAGACGCACCTTTCACATGAATTCCGCTTCTTATTTTAATATATCAAAAATAACATCTGATATTCCTAAAATCAATCTGTGACAAAGTATGTGACAGGTGTTGCAAAATCATTGTCACAACTTAATAGTACAAACTTCGCCACAAATATGTTATTATACAAACAAAAGCATATCCAATACTGACTGAAGGAGAACCTTTTATGACAGATATAAATACAAATAAGAAAAAAGACACCTCTGATTCAACACAAAAGACACCGACTAAGTTCGCAATATACCTTAATGAGCTGATTGATGAGAGCGGAGAAAGCCAAAAAAAAATCTGCGAACGTGCCGATGTAGAACGCACCAGCTTAAACAAACTGTTGAAGGGAACTCGCGATAAGATAAATTATAAAGACGTTCAAAAGCTGGCAGATTATCTCAATCTAACGGTGGACAAACGCAGAGAATATTTCCGCCTTTATAATCTTTCGTTTCAAGGTCAGGATACTTACAACAACAGAGAGGCTGTCCGCACTCTTTTAAATCATCTTTCTTCTGTTAAGTTTGTCCCCACTCCCCCCCCCGTTGTGGATAAACTCGAGTTTTCCACCATGTTCCCACGAGGAGAATACGCGATACGAAATGCAATTCGCAATATTCTCATCTATGAAGCAACACATACTGACAACGCTCATTTTTCCTTATTCGTTCCAAGCGAATTTGACATCACACAGGAGCTCATAGAATTGTGGCTATCAGGCAAAGATTTCACAGCAGACTCTTTGCTTTGTTTTCATTCCTCTCAAACTGATAGTGTTAAAAACATTCAGCTTCTGCAATCGGTAATACCGCTGTGCCTTGCTTCACGCGGCAAATATTGTCCCTACTATTTCACCGAAGCTTATAAAAGTGTCTCTCTGTCTCCCATGAGCTATTACATCATTACACCTCATTATCTCGTTCAGCTTTCAGAAGATTTGGCAATGGCACATATAAGCGAAAACATAGAGTTTATTAATTATTACTCCGAGTCTTTTGGCAAACTGCTCGAATACTGTGCCCCGCTTACACAATGCAGCTCGAATATTATCGAGGTGTTACAAGAGTACATTTCCGGCACTGCCCCCGACAGTCTGAATGTCATGATGACTCAGCCTTGCCCGGGACGATACATCACACCCGAAGTCATTCGTAAATATATGAATAACGGCACGGTTCCCTACAAAGAAATGTTCAATTTGGTGGAACAGCACTTTTCGGTACTCAGACAAATTAAAGGCAATTACGAGACGGTGTTCACCCAGAAAGGTCTGAAAGATTTTATAGACACATGCACTATGGCAGATTTGCCGCCGCAGTATGTTCCGCCACTTGAGAAAAAGGACATAAAGCAAATGCTCATGTATCTTTATAAGGAAATTGAAATGGGCACCGTGAAAGGCATCATAGTGAAACCGTCCGCCTTACAGCTTCCCGACTGTATTTCAATATGTGTTAGCCAAAACGGACTGCACATTTACACCACCAATGAGTTTATTTACGGCGCATACTGCTGCAATATACACATTACAGAAAAATCGCTTTGCAATATTTTTTCTGATTTCATGAAGCCAAAGTCACTTGAAGACAACAATCTGGTTTATTCAAAGGAAGACACTTTAAATATTCTTAAACAGCATATTTCCGAAATGGACGCTTGATATTAACAAAAAACAAAATCACGGTGCGAATTTTAACTGTCCGCACCGTGATTCTTCTTGTGTTTAATTTTTAGCTGATAAATTTATTTTACATATTTATGTATTGTCGCTTTGACCGCACCCTTGCCCACTATCATCTCACGGAACATGTTCTCGACTTTCTCGCCGACACCCGCTTTATAAAGGTCTGTAAAGAAGAGTCTTTCGTTCGAAAGTATCGGCTTTAACTGGTCTTTGAATGTATCAGGCTCGCCAACAACTATATCTTTGAGCTGTTCCGAAAGCTCCTCGTTCATCGGATCGGGAGCAAGCTCATAACCCTTTCCCTCATCGTCAACGGCAAGCATATATCTGAGCCAACCGGCTATGCCGAGAGGAATTGCCGTCAAGTCGGAAGCACTGCCAAACTTTTTCACGTATGCTTTAATCGTCTCGCCGAAGCGAATACCGACCATTTGCGAAACATCAACTGCAAGGCGCATATTGGTGTCACCAAGATATTCATTTGGAAAACGGTCATTGAAAAGCTCGTCCACAAAAGCATGAGGAGAAATAATCTTTGGGTCTGCGACCACGGGAAGTCCCTCGTCATATGCTATCATGCGTGCCATTTTCATCATGTCCTCGTTTGTGTTCAGCATATGAGCAAACAATTCATAACCGAGAACCACACCGAGCGGGCCTGTCGCAGAGTGCACTGGATTGAGACAAACAGTTACCTTCATACGTTCTGACAAATTAACCGTATTTCTGTCCGTCATATAGACGCCGAAGCCCTCTTCAAGCTTTGGTCTGCCGTTTGGGAAATTGTCTTCAATAACGAGATACTGCGGTTTTTCCGCATTGACGAACGGTGCGATATATGTTTTCTTCTCTGTAATAACAGGCTGCATGCTCTCGACACCGAGCTTCTCGAGATCGTTTGCTATGCTCTCGCTCGGACGGGGAGTTATTTTGTCAATCATAGTCCACGGAAAAGCAACTGTATTTTCATCACTCACGTATTCTACAAAACCGTCATCAACGAAACCGTGATTTTTCCATTCCTCAGTCATAGTGAGAACCGACTCCCGAAGCTTTGCACCATTTTGCGAGCAGTTATCCATGGAAACGAGTGCAATGGGATATTTTCCTGCTTTGTATCGCTCATTAAGCATAGCAACAAGCACAGCCATTGCGCCGACCGCCTTATCGGGGCCGTTTTCAATATCGGACTTCACAAACGGGAAATAGCTTCCGTCTGCCTTATGAAGCGCATATCCCTTTTCTGTAATGGTAAAGGAAACCATTTGAAGCGACTTACTCGAGAAAATCTCTTTCAGTCTTCTCCATTCAGAAGAATTTGAGCTCTGAGCCTTGACCGCCTCCGAGAGTGCACCTATAACCTTATATTCTCTTGTTCCGTCACCGTGAAGAATGACATTAAGTCCGAGGTTGTCATATGGTTTGTAGATTTTGTCAACAACATCATAATCGAAGCTTTCGACACAGGTGATTCCTCTGTCAAGCGCACCTTTTTCGAGAAGTCCGTCAGCTATTCCGCCTATAAACAC
>CAVBOS010000193.1:0-3652 GCA_963597005.1 Lachnospiraceae bacterium | reverse complement strand
CTTGCAAGCTACATCATAAATAAAGAAGATGGCGAAACTCTTGAGAAATTCCTTGAAAATAAGGTTTTCGCAAACAGCGAATGTTCGACCGTTAACCCCGATGATGACGGAAAAGAAGGCTTCAAAAAATACATCAAAGCTTACTCAAAGCTTCTCGAGGCTGAAAAAGCCGCTGTTAATGCAATTGAACTTTGATTTTTGCTCCGTTTTTGCAAAAATCGCTCTCAGAAAGCAGAATATGCATAAAATTCGTGAATATTCACCGTTTTATTCATAAATTTCTGTATAAATATTCAAATAAGGTCTTGATTTTTTATAAAACCCGTGTATAATAATCATTGTGGTCGGTAACATCGACCGAAATATGTGATACGCCGCGAGTTTTCGCAAGGCTTAAAAAGTAATTAATTAAATTTTAATTTAATACAACGGTCAGTTGTGATCGGTGTTCGGCAAAGGCTTCAATGCTTTAACCGAAGGAAGGAAGAATATCATGGCTAAGTCAAAGAAAGACATCAAGAAGGTTGTCCTCGCTTATTCCGGAGGACTTGATACATCAATCATTATTCCTTGGCTCAAGGAAAACTATAACAACTGCGAGGTTATCGCTGTTTCCGGTGACGTAGGACAGGGCACCGAGCTTGACGGTCTCGAGGAGAAGGCACTTAAGACAGGCGCTTCCAAGCTCTACATCCTCGACCTCACAGAGGAGTTCATCACAGATTACGTTTATCCGACAGTTCAGGCTGGCGCAGTTTACGAGAATAAGTATCTTCTCGGCACAAGCTTCGCTCGTCCGATCATCGCAAAGAAGATCGTTGACATCGCTCTCAAAGAGGGTGCAGACGCAATCTGCCACGGATGCACAGGTAAGGGCAACGACCAGGTTCGTTTCGAGCTCACAATCAAGGCATTCGCTCCTGATATGACAATCATCGCTCCTTGGCGTGAGTGGTCAATCAAGTCCCGTGAGGAGGAGATTGAGTACGCTGAGGCTCACAACATTCCGCTTAAGATAAACCGTGAGACAAACTACTCAAAGGATAAGAACCTTTGGCATCTTTCTCACGAGGGTCTCGACCTTGAGAATCCGGCTAACGAGCCGCAGTACGAGAAGCCGGGCTTCCTCGAGCTTGGTGTTTCTCCTATCGACGCTCCGGACGAGCCGACATACATCACTCTTCACTTTGAGAAGGGCGTTCCCACAGAGCTCAACGGCGAGAAGCTTGGCGGCAAGGATATGGTCACAAAGCTTAATGAGCTCGGCGGAAAGAACGGCATCGGTCTTGCAGATATCGTTGAGAACAGACTTGTCGGCATGAAGAGCCGTGGTGTTTACGAGACTCCCGGCGGAGCAATCCTCTATCACGCACACAACAAGCTTGAGGAGATCTGCCTTGACAGAGACACATTCCACTACAAGCAGCAGGTCGGCTTGAAGTTTGCAGAGCTTGTCTACTTCGGACAGTGGTTCACTCCGCTCAGAAGTGCACTCACAGCTTTTGTTAACTCAACTCAGGAGACGGTCACAGGTGATGTTAAGCTCAAGCTCTACAAGGGCAACATCATTGATGCAGGCGTAACAAGCCCATACTCACTCTACGACGAGGAAATCGCAACATTCGACGAGGATGAGGTTTACAATCAGGCTGATGCCACTGGATTCATCAACCTCTTCGGTCTCCCGGTAAAGGTTGCCGGCAAGAAGGGCCTTATAAAGGAATAATTCCTAAAAAGAACTTATTGACGGGCATATTTCATCGTATGCCCGTCATTCATTTTACTATTGTCAGAATTTAATCAATCAAACTATCATACAACAAGGAGAACCGCATGAAGCTTTGGAAAGGTCGCTTCTCAAAGGAAGCCGCACCCGAAACTAACGATTTTAATTCCTCGATAGCATTCGACTCAAGAATGTTCAAGGAGGACATAGAGGGCAGCATTGCTCACGCAACCATGCTCGGAAAGCAGGGAATTATTGAGGAGTCGGAGAGCGAGAAAATCGTTGCCGAGCTCAAAAAGATTAGAGAGGACATTATAAGCGGTGCTCTCACCATTGATCCCGACGCCGAGGATATTCACACCTTCATCGAGGGCGAGCTCACAGCAAGAATCGGTCAGACTGGCAAAAGACTTCACACCGCAAGATCGAGAAACGATCAGGTTGCACTTGACATACGTCTCACATTAAAGCCTGAGATTGACACAATTGTATCTCAGCTTAAAGAGCTTGTTTCCATGCTTGCCGACAAGGCGGAGGAATATTCCGACACCGTAATGCCGGGCTACACTCATATGCAGCGTGCACAGCCTGTTACCTTCGGTCATCACCTTCTCGCCTACTGCGAGATGCTCCTTCGTGACATCGACCGTTTCAAGGACGCCAAGGACAGAATGGACTATTGCCCACTCGGCTCAGGTGCGCTTGCAGGCACAACTTATCCGCTTGACAGAGAGCTCACTGCTTCTCTTCTCGGCTTCAAGGGCCCCACTCAGAACAGCCTTGACGGCGTTTCCGACAGAGATTTCTGTGCAGAGCTTGCTTTTGCATCATCACTCACCATGGTTCACCTCTCACGCTTCTGTGAGGAACTTGTCCTCTGGTGCTCATGGGAATTCAAGTTTATCGAGCTTGACGATGCGTTCTCAACAGGCTCAAGCATAATGCCGCAGAAGAAAAACCCAGATTTGGCGGAGCTCATCCGCGGCAAGAGTGGCAGAGTTTTCGGTGATTTGATGGGACTTCTCACCATGATGAAGGGGCTTCCGCTCGCATACAACAAGGATATGCAGGAGGATAAGGAAGCTGTGTTCGACGCAGTCGATACCCTCAAGCTTTGCCTCACTCCGCTCATCCCAATGGTCAAAACAATGACCGTCATCAAGGCTAACATGAGAAAAGCTGCCGCAGGCGGATTTATCAACGCTACCGACTGTGCCGATTATCTCGTAGCAAATAAGGGCGTACCTTTCAGAGACGCTTACAAAATCACAGGCGAGCTTGTCGCACTTTGCATCGAAAAGGGCACAACCCTTGAGGAGCTTCCGCTTGAGGAGTACAAGAAGATTTGCCCCGAGTTTGACGACGGCGTTTACACGGCTATCAATCTTGAGAAGTGCGTAAACGACAGAACCGTTCTCGGCGGCCCCGCTCCAAGCAATGTTGTCGCTCAGGCAAAGAGAGTCAAATCTCTTGTTAACGATTAATTTCAAACAGTTAAATCAATTTTCATACATTTTCCGTATATATACAGAGGAGAGAAAAGAATGTCTAAAATTAAGGTTGGTGTTGTCGGTGCTACCGGCTACGCAGGTGCAGAGCTTTGCAGAATAATCTATTCTCATCCCGAAGCCGAGCTCGCCGCTGTCAGCTCCGTCAGCTTCGAGGGTCAGGCTCTGAGTGATGTTTATCCCGCATACCGTGAAAGACTTGATAACATTCTCGTCGGCGAGGACGAGGTTGTCGAGAAGAGTGATGTTGTTTTTGCCGCTCTTCCGCACGGTCTCTCTCAGGAATTAGCCGCAAAATGCGACAAAGCAGGAAAGAAATTCATAGATTTCGGCGCAGACTTCCGTCTTAAGGATGAGGAGGTCTACAAAAAATGGTACGGCCCAAGCTTTACCGATAAAACACTTCACGAAAAAGCGG
>CAVBOS010000192.1:0-3663 GCA_963597005.1 Lachnospiraceae bacterium | reverse complement strand
CATTAAGCACGATAAGTCCGACAAAAGCCATGAGCCAGCCAAGAAGCTGGGTTATTGATGAGTCACCGTAAATGTGAAAAAACATAGTATACCTCCTCGAAATATCCTATTTTAGATATACACACACCTTGTACTCAAACACATAGTAACACTATAAAAAGAGATAGTCAAGTTAAATATTTAACAATTCGTGTTGACTTTATGGAGCAAAAGATATAAAATTATTCTACTAATTAGTTTGGAGATGTGTGTTATGCCAAAAAGATATGAGTACGTTACCCCGCCCAGCTTAGGGGTTAAAAATCCACGCCCAAAGGTCGCCGCAGTCGGTAAAAAAATTACTGATGTTGTCGATCACAAGCTTAAAGGCGTCACGTCCGACGATGCCGAGTATTGGGGACTTGCGGATGTTCTGACAGATGACATGTGTGATGTCATATTGTCTATGGGACTGAGAAAGCCCGAAACATTTGAGCAAATCGCAAAGAAAAACAAGCAGTTCTCAGAGGAGAAGCTTCAGGAAATGCTCGATTACATGAGCTATATCGGAATTTTGGAGTATGATTACGGTTACCACTATGATCATAACGGCAGGACTGCGCCGCCGTCCGAAAGAAGATATATTCTTCCTATGTTCGTTCCGGGCTCAGCTGAACTTTTGAATATTCATGAGTTGCCGCCTGACGGAATTAACCAGAGACTTATCGACCACCCCGAGCTTGCATCGTTCTTTGAAAGAATGACATTTGTCCCGCTTGCTGGAATTACACATATGGTACCTCCGGGCGGTTCGGGAGTAGGTATGCATGTCATACCCGTTGAGAAAGCAATTTCCATGGAAAACGGAGTTATGGATATTGAACAGCTTTCCTATTGGCTTAAAAAGTACGAGGGACACATTGGTGTTGCTCGCTGCTCTTGTCGTGCATCGAGAGCAGCGCTTGACGAGGGTTGTGCCGATGATGATTTCGGCTGGTGCATCGGAGTCGGAGATTTCGCCGATTACTGCCGTGAAACTCATAAGGGCCATGACATCACATATGATGAGGCAATGGAAATTCTCAAGAATGCCGAGAAAAACGGATTTGTTCATCAGATTACCAATATTGACGGTGACAACAAGGTCTTTGGTATTTGCAACTGTAATGTTAATATATGTAATGCGCTTAGAACCTCTCAGCTTTTCAACACACCTAATCTTTCCCGTTCTGCTTACACGGCTAAGGTTGAAGCGGACAAGTGCGTAGCATGCGGTAAATGCGTAGAGTATTGTCCGTCGGGTGCTGTAAGACTTGGTCAGAAGCTTTGTACAACAAAGGGTGAGGTTGTCTATCCTAGAAGAACACTTCCCGAGCAATCTTCTTTAAAGGAATATCTTCACTGGAAAGAGGACAAGTGGGACGAGGATTACCGTGACAATAACCGTATCAACTGCTACGATACGGGCACAGCACCATGTAAAACGGCTTGCCCTGCACATATCGCAGTTCAAGGTTATCTGAAAATGGCGGCACAAGGAAGATATAAGGATGCTCTTGCTTTGATTAAGAAGGATAATCCGTTCCCTGCTATTTGCGGACGAGTTTGTAATCATAAATGTGAGGACGCTTGCACAAGAGGACTTGTTGACAGAGCGGTTTCTATAGATGCTGTCAAGAAATTCATCGCTGAACAGGATTTGAACGCCGAAACAAGATATGTTCCCGAGGTTGTCATAGCTTCAAACAGATATGACCATTGGAGTCAGAAAATAGCAATTATCGGTGCAGGCCCTGCGGGACTTTCATGTGCATATTATCTTGCTACAAAGGGATACAAACCTACGGTCTTTGAGAAGAGCGAGAAGCCTGGCGGCATGATGCGCTACGGTATTCCGTCTTACAAGCTTGAAAAAGATGTTATCGATGCTGAAATCGATATAATCAAAGAGCTTGGAGTCGAAATTAAGTGCGGTGTTGAGGTCGGTAAGGATGTCACAATCGAAGAATTGAGAAAAGAAGGGTACGAAGCTTTCTATGTGGCAATAGGCTGTCAGGGCGGTCGCTTGGCAGGCGTACCCGGTGAGGATGCAAACGGGATTGAGATTGCGGTTGATTTCCTTCACGAGGCGGTAGAAGACGAGTCGAGAAAGCTTCAAGGCGATGTTGTTGTTATCGGCGGCGGTAATGTTGCCGTGGACTGCGCAAGAACCGCTCACAGATTCGGTGCAGATAAGGTTACCATGGTTTGCCTTGAATCAAGAGAAACTATGCCTGCTTCAAACGAGGAAATAGAAGAAACTCTCGAGGAGAACATCAAAATTTGCAACTCTTGGGGCCCGAAAGAAATTAAAAAGGACGAGAACGGCAACGTTAAGTCTGTTGTTTTCAAGAAGTGCTTCAGAACCATAGACCCCGAGACAAAGAGATTTGACCCTGTATATGACGAGAACGAAACCATGGAAATAGAGGCTTCGAGAGTAGTTTACGCTATCGGTCAGTCGGTTGATTGGGGCAAGCTGCTCGAGGGCGAAAATGTCGAACTCAGAAACGGCAGATATCCGATTGCTGATGGCCTCACTTATCAGACTTCACAAAAGGATATTTTTGTTGGCGGTGATGTTTACACAGGCCCGAAGTTTGTTATTGATGCAGTTGAAGCCGGAAAATGTGCGGCAGAGTCACTTCACAGATATGTCCATCCGCATGCAAGTCTTACAATCGGCAGAAACCGCAGAGATTTCGTAGAGCTTGACAAGGAAAATGTAGTTATCGAAAGCTATGACAATTCCTCCCGTCAGGAGGCAGGCATGGATGACACTATTGACCACAAGATGTCATTCAGAGATGCTCACAAGACCTTGACGGAGGAGCAGGTGAGAATCGAGACTTCTCGCTGTCTTGGATGCGGTGCATCGGTTGTCGATCCAAACAGATGCTTGGGCTGTGGCGTTTGCACGACAAAGTGCGAGTTTGACGCAATAAAGCTTCACAGAGATCATCCTGAGGCATCAAAGATGGTTGTCGCAGAGGACAAGATGAAGCATATTTTCCCATACTTTGTAGGAAATGTCGCTAAGCTTGCTATCAAGAGAATTCCTAAGGAAGTTAAGGAATACGAAAAGAAGTATCAGGATTTCCGCACAGCTATCGGAAAAGACACCGACAAGCATTAAGGAGATTTTATGCATGAGCTTGGAGTAGTATTCTATGTTATTGACGATGTGAAAAAGGTTGCCGAGGAAAATAATGTCGAGCATGTGCACAGCGTAACAATCGAGCTTGGAGAGGTATCTACCGTTATTCCTGAGTATCTGATTGATTGCTGGAACTGGGCTGTAAAAAAGCATGATATTTTGGTTGACTGTGAGTTAAGAGTCGAGAGAATTGACGCAATAACTTACTGCACAAGCTGTGGAGCCAAATATCCGACTGTTGAATACGGCAAGGTTTGTCCGCATTGTGGCAGTGAAGAAACCTATCTTGTTCAGGGCAATGAGTTTAACATCAAAGAAATAGAAGTTACATAACAAAAATCGGGGTCCTTTTGGATCCCGATTTTATGCTTGTTTTGTATTAAATAAATATGTCCAAATCTTGCCCGTTGAGTACCTCGCCGTCATAAACGGAACGGATTTCTTCTAAAATTGCATTTTCCCTTTCTTTAACATGCTTTGTCATGTTG
>CAVBOS010000191.1:0-3719 GCA_963597005.1 Lachnospiraceae bacterium | reverse complement strand
GGATATCGGCGCAGAGGTAGGCAGAGGAATCAAGGTTGACGACCAGATGAGAACAAGCATTCCCGATATTTACGCCGCAGGCGACGTCACAGAAAGCTTCGATGTTTCTTCCGAGTCTGTTAAAATTATGGCTATTCTCCCAAATGCTTATATGCAGGGTGAATGTGCAGGATACAACATGGCTGGAGGCGAGAAGCACTTCGATAAGGCAATGCCGATGAACGCTATCGGATTCTTCGGACTTCACGTTCTGACAGGCGGTGCACTCACAGGTGACTATTACCTAAAGAACGAGGGCGAAAGCTACAAGAAGCTTTACTATAAGGACAACAGGCTCAAAGGCTTTATCATTATCGGTGATATTGCAAAAGCCGGAATATACACAAGTTTAATAAGAGAGCAAACTCCGCTCGACAGTATAGATTTTGAACTCGTTTGTGAGCAGCCAGGACTTATGGCTTTCTCACGCGAGCAACGACAAAGTAAATTAGGAGGCGAGGTATAAATGGTTATATCTGCTCAGGCACAGGATTACCAGATACTCAATAAAATGGTAAGAGAATCCGAGGGCGACGTTGTTATCAACGATTGTTTCGGAGAGAGATTTATCGGTGCTGCCGCACAGAACAGAACAATTGAAATCAACGGTACTCCGGGCAATGCGCTCGGATGCTACCTTGACGGTGCAAATATCATAGTTAACGGAAACGCACAGGATGCAGTCGGCGATACCATGAATGACGGAAGAATTGTCATCAACGGATCTGCAGGCGACGCACTCGGCTACGCTATGCGTGGCGGAGAGATTTTCGTCAAGGGTGATTCCGGTTACCGCACAGGCATTCATATGAAGGAATACGGCGAAAAGAAACCTGTTATCGTAGTCGGAGGAAAGGTAGGAAGCTTCTGCGGAGAGTATCTCGCAGGAGGAATGATTATCATACTCGGATTAGGCGCAGAGGGCGTTCCTCTGGGTAACTTCACAGGCACAGGTATGCATGGCGGAAAGATTTTCGTAAGAAGCAGCGAGGAGCTCAAATATCTGCCTGTACAGGTTCTTGTAAAAAAAGCTTGTCAAAGTGACTTTGACGATATAAAATACTACGTGGACGAATATAAAAAGCTGTTTGGGGATAGCACTGAGTTTACGGCGGACGATTTCTATGTCTGTACGCCTAACGCAAGCAACCCTTACAAAACGCTTTATGCCGCAAACTGAGTTTCGGCAAACTTCAGAGCAAAGACAGAAAATAGCCTTTGCTCTTGAATTGTTTTTTATGGAGGATTATATTTATGAGTCTTGGAAAGCTTCATGAGGAATGTGCGGTCTTCGGTGTAAGTGTAAATGTACCCGAAGCGGCAGGCATAACCTACAATGCTCTTCTTGCTTTACAGCACAGAGGACAGGAGGGTGCAGGTATTGCGGTCGCTAAGGATAACCGTATACTTTACCACAAGGACGTTGGCTTAGTCAGCGAGGTTTTTGATTCAAGTGTGATGAAAAAGATGCCCGAGAGCCATGTTGCAATCGGTCACGACAGATATTCCACAACTGGAAATAACACAATCGAAAATGTTCAGCCGTTCCTAACTGAGTTTTTGACAGGAAGAATTGCTACCGTTCACAACGGAAATATAGTTAACGCTAAGGAACTCAAGGACGCCCTTGCAGAAATCGGCGTTCAGTTTGACGCAACAAGCGACAGTGAGGTTATCTCACAGCTTATCGGATATTACATTGTTGAGCAGAAGGACACATTAAAGGGTGTCATCAAGGCTTGCAACAAGTTAAGCGGTGCTTATTCGCTTATTATTCTTTCAGGTTCGGGAAAGATTGTCTGCGTTCGTGACCCATCTGGTTACCGTCCGCTTTGCATTGGCAAAAACGCTCACGGCTATGCGGTCGCTTCCGAGAGCTGTGCTCTTGACAGCACAAACTTCAAATTCGTAAGGGATGTTAAGCCCGGCGAGGTTATTGTTATAGATAACGGAGAAATCACATATTCCGGTATTGATATTACAGAGAATAAGACAGGCGGACTTTGCATATTTGAGTATGTTTACTTTGCTAGAGACGACTCCGTCATTGACGGCTTGAGCGTATATGAGTCAAGAGTAAACATGGGAAGAGAGCTTGCAAAAGAGTATCCTGTTGACGCAGATGTCGTTTGCGGCGTTCCCGACAGCGGACTCGATGCAGCAGTCGGCTATTCCTTAGAGAGCGGAATTCCGCTTGCAACAGGCTTTACCAAGAACAGATATATCGGAAGAAGCTTCATCTATCCGACACAGTCACAGCGTGAAAGTGCCGTAAGACTTAAGCTCAATCCGCTTAAGTTCAATCTTGAGGGCAAGAGAGTTGTTCTCGTTGACGACTCAATCGTTAGAGGAACAACTTCAAGACAGATAGTAGAGGCTGTCAGAAGAGCTGGCGCAAAGGAAGTTCATTTCCGTGTAAGCTCACCTCCTTTCAAGTTTACATGTCACTACGGAACAGATATCGACAGCGAGGACAAGCTTATCGCAAATAAGATGGATCTTCAAGGCATTTGCGAGGCTATCGGCGCAGACAGCTTAGGTTACATCTCTATCAAGGGCTTGAAGGAGTCTTGCGCAAAGAGCGGTGCTGATTTCTGTACCAAGTGCTTTACAGGTGACAGCATTAAGATTCATAAAAATGATCTTGAGTAAAATTGTATTACATTTCCCGAAAGGAATTACAATATGAAAATTAACTCCAATTACAACAATTTAGAGAAAAGCTATCTTTTCAGCACAATCAACAGAAAAGTAGCAGAGTACACTGCGGCTCATCCCGAGGCTAATGTCATCAAGATGGGTATCGGTGACGTAACAAGACCGCTTTGTCCCGCTGTTATCGATGCACTCCACGGCGCAGTCAGCGAGATGGGTGTAGCAGAGACCTTCCGTGGCTACGGTGACGAGCAGGGCTATGCTTTCTTAAGTGATGCTATCACAGCTTACTACGCTAAGAAGGGCGTACAGCTTGAGAAGGGCGAGGTTTTCATTTCCGACGGTGCTAAGTCCGACTGCGGAAACATTCTCGATCTTTTCTCTGCGGACAATACTGTTTTGGTTCCCGATCCGGTTTATCCCGTTTATGTTGACACAAACGTAATGGCTGGCAGAAAGATTACTTACATGAGCGGTTCTGAGGAGAACGGCTTCCTTCCTATGCCCGACTGCGTAACAGAAAAGGCAGACATAATCTATCTTTGCTCACCGAACAACCCGACAGGTGCTGTTTACAACAAGGCTCAGCTCAAGGAGTGGGTTGACTACGCTAACGCTAACGATTCAATCATCCTCTTTGACTCAGCTTATGAGGCATTTGTTGATGACGAGGAGCTTCCGACATCCATTTATGAGATTGAGGGCGCAAAGACATGTGCAATCGAGCTTTGCTCATTCTCCAAGACAGCCGGCTTCACCGGTACAAGATGCGGCTATACCGTAGTTCCAAAGTCTCTTGTCCGTGAGGGCGCAAGCATTAATGCTATGTGGCTTCGCCGCCAGACAACAAAGTTCAACGGTGTTCCTTATATTGTTCAGAGAGGCGCTGAGGCTGTATTTACAGACGAGGGCTACGCTCAGACAAGAGCGGATCTCGCTTACTACAAGGAGAACGCTAAGATTATCGGAAGCACATTCGATGAGCTTGGAATCACATATTTCGGCGGTGTTCATTCCCCATACAT
>CAVBOS010000190.1:0-3720 GCA_963597005.1 Lachnospiraceae bacterium | reverse complement strand
TGTCTATACTTAGTATACACCATTTTTCGGCTTTCGGCATTTTTTTTACTTACAAAACATTTTTAAAACTTAACAAATCTTTCAATTTTTTAAGGAAATGTTATATTAGAGTCACCAAAGACGAAACGTCACTCACAAAAACAAATTTTAATAAGGAGTACAGGATTATGGATTACAACGCATTAGCACTTAAGATGCACGAGGAAAACAAAGGAAAGATCAGCGTAACATCAAAGGTTACAGTTAAGACAAGAGACGACTTAAGCACAGCTTACACACCGGGTGTTGCAGAGCCTTGCAGAAAGATTCGTGACAACAAGGAAGAGGTTTACCGCTACACAGCAAAGGGAAATCTCGTAGCAGTTGTTTCTGACGGAACAGCAGTTCTCGGTCTCGGCGATATCGGCCCTGAGGCTGCAATGCCTGTTATGGAAGGTAAGTCAATCCTCTTCAAGGAGTTCGCAGGAATCGACGCATTCCCGATTTGCCTTGACACAAAGGATCCCGATGAGATCGTAGAGACAGTTAAGAGACTCGCTCCGACATTCGGCGGAATCAACCTCGAGGATATTTCTGCTCCGAGATGCTTCGAGATTGAGCGCAGACTTAAGGAAGAGCTTGATATTCCGGTATTCCACGACGACCAGCACGGCACAGCTATCGTAGTTTCTGCAGGTCTCACAAACGCACTCAGACTTGTCGGAAAGAGCTTTGCTGATGCAAAGGTAGTAATCAACGGCGCAGGCTCTGCAGGTATCTCAATCTGCAAGCTTCTTCTTGAACTCGGTATCGGCGACGTAATTCTCGTAGACCGTCAGGGTGCACTCGCAGTAGGCGAGGAGTGGATGAACCCCGCTCAGAAGGAAATGGCAGAGAAGACAAACAAGGAGCAGCTCCACGGCGACCTCAAGGCAGCTATGAAGGGCAGAGATGTATTCATCGGAGTTTCCGCACCTAACATTGTTTCCGCAGAAATGGTAAGCACAATGGCAAACGACGCTATCGTATTTGCAATGGCAAACCCAACTCCTGAGATTATGCCTGATGAGGCTAAGAAGGGCGGAGCAAGAGTTGTCGCAACAGGCCGTTCAGACTTCCCGAACCAGATCAACAACGTTCTTGTATTCCCCGGTATCTTCAAGGGCGCACTTGAAGCAAGAGCAACAGATATCACAGAGGATATGAAGATTGCCGCTGTTAAGGCTATTGCAGACATCATCACTCCCGAGGAGCTTAACGAGGACTACATCATCCCGGGCGCATTCGACGAGAGAGTAGCAAACGGCGTTGCTAAGGCAGTCGCTAAGACAGCTATAGAAACAGGCGTTTCCAAGCTTCACAAGAATTAAGAATTAGGGGAGTGGATTATGGACGCAACAAGAACAGGTGCAACAAGCACAAGCTCAAAGGGCGGTCTTTTGAGCAAGATAAAAGAAATTAAAATAATGGGACTTTCGCTTCCCGTTTACATCATTCTTGCGGTTATCATCGTGTTTGCGGCTGAGAGGGAAATCCTCCCCGCAAACATGGTCGGCGCACTCGCAATCATGCTCGTTTTGGGCAGTGTTTTCAATCTGCTCGGCTCTAAGATTCCGATTATTCGCTCATATCTCGGTGGCGGTGCCGTGTTCTGTATTTTTGCCTCCTCGGCACTCGCTACATTCGGACTTCTTCCGACAAGCGTTGTCGACAACTGCAAGGATTTCATGAACAATGTCGGTTTCCTCGATTTCTACATCTCGGCACTCATTACGGGCAGTATCCTCGGAATGAACAGAGATCTTCTCAAGAAAGCCGCAGTCAGATTCCTTCCCGTTTCCTTTATCTCGATGGCATGCGCAATGCTCGTCGGCGGACTTGCGGGAATGCTTACAGGCAGAGGCTTCGGTGAGAGTATTCTTTATATTGCAATGCCGATGATGAGCGGCGGTATGGGCGCAGGCGTCACTCCGCTTTCTCAGATTTACGCTAACGCAACAGGCATCGAGCAGGCAGACATCATTTCTCAGATGATTCCCGCTTCCGCAATCGGAAATGTTCTCGCAATCATCAGTGCCGCTCTCATTGCTAAGCTCGGCGCATCCGTACCGTCACTTAACGGCAACGGCAAGCTTATGGATATGCCTGAAGAAAAGAAGAAGGCAGCTTCCGGCGCAAAGTTCGACGTCACAACAATGGGCACAGGACTTCTCTTCTCATGCGCATTCTTCACAATCGGCACACTTATCAACTGCATCTTCCCGAATGTTCACGCTTACGCATTCATGATTATCGTTGTTGTCATCTTCAAGCTTCTCGGCATCATTCCCGAAAAGTATGAGAATATGGCAGTGCAGTGGGGTCAGTTCGTTATGAAGAACTTTACTAACGCACTTCTCGCCGGTATCGGCGTTGCACTTCTCGACCTCAAAGTTCTCGGTGCATCGCTCACACCTTCATTCATCATCACTTGCGTTGCAATTATCGTAACAGTCGCTATTGTTTCTGGTGCTCTCGGAAAGCTCTTCGGCTTCTATCCCGTTGAGGCTTCCATCACGGCAGGCCTTTGCACAAACAGCATGGGCGGAACAGGAAACATCGCTGTTCTCTCAGCCGCAGACCGCATGGAGCTCATTCCTTTCGCACAGATGGCTACAAGACTCGGCGGAGCTTTGGTTCTCATCTCGGGCAGCTTCATGATAAGACTTTTAGGTTAAATTAAATCACAAATTGGCGTATAACATTAATCCTACAAAAAGAATAAGTGCAATAGCATCTACATTTACACTATCCCATTATTAAATTAAACTATCCTAAGTTACCCCTTCAGTTTATCGGTACGCCAAGTTAAATCGGATAAGGCAGTTAAAGCTGTCTTATCCGATTTTTGCATTTATGGGAGACTTTTGGTGCTTTGATGATGTCGTGCTTTACGAAATATTGAAAGGCAAAGACAAACATGTTAAAATATCCTCAAAACGATTTGATTATGTTTGCAAAGGAGCGATTATATATGATTAACAAAAACAAAAAGCCTGAGGTTTTCTTCTCGGAGTGCTTTATAGAGAAGCCTGTATTTCATTTGAGCGAAACGGCAACGGATGAGCAGAAAGAGGAGTTCGAGACATACATGAACACGGGTGAGAGACTTCTCGAGCTTATGGATAACTATGCCGATATGAGAGACCCCTATTACACATGGGAGGGCGAGGTTATCGACAAGGGCGAGTTCGGCGATATGTCCGATTTGGGAGATATTTCTTCTTTCTTGTGGTGATTAAAATATGCTGAGATTTTTAAGCGGAAGAGCGGGCTACGGAAAAACGTATTATGTCTGTCAGGCGGCTTGCGAACGAGCCGAACAAGGCAAGAAATCGATAATTGTTTTACCCGACCAGTTTACATTTGAGGCGGAAAAAAATATATTGAAGGCGGCTGGTCCAAGCCTTGCCGTCAACATCCGTGTGCTCAGTTTTTCGAGACTTGCGGGAAATATAATCGAAACTTACGGGGGACTTGCCAAAAAGAGAATAAGCGACAGCGGAAAGATTCTGTCGATGAATTTGGCGGTTGACGAATGCAGAGATGAACTGAGTGTTCTCGATGCCGACTCGGCTAAGCTTTCTCCCATGATGCTTGAGACAGTCGAGATGCTCAAGTCTTCGTGTGTCGGATTTGATGCGATTGCCGATGTGAAAACAGACGATACCGTGCTTTCGGAGAAGTTAAGAGAAATAGGAC
>CAVBOS010000189.1:0-3752 GCA_963597005.1 Lachnospiraceae bacterium | reverse complement strand
GTGTAGTAACGGAAGATGTGTCGCCCTCGAGAACAAGAACCTTGTCGCCTGGCTTCATACCGAGGCTTACGAAGTAAGCAGCAGCAGCAGTACCGATACCGGAGTTGTCGCCCTTAACGTTAGCAACAGCTGAATCGGAAACAGCGTCGATAATTCTGTCGAATGCTGTGTAGGGGATACCAGCGTCAACGATCTGCTGGATAGCGGACTGAACTGTATCGTCAATCGGCTGAATAGCGAAAGCGATGTTCTCTTCGTTCTTAGCAAGGATATCCTCGATGTTCTTAATCTGCTCGGCAGCGTCAGCAGATGTGATAACCTCAGCTGTGTACTTGCCCTCAGCATTTACTTCCTCAGCCTTTTCCTTTGCGAATGTAGCAACGGAACCTGTCCAGCCGTGGTCCTCACTTGCTGTGAGAATGTAGATGTGAGTAGCGTCAGCGGATGCTGTGGAGTCTGCGGACTCCTCTGTTGTGGACTCCTCTGGGGAAGCAGTGCTTTCCTCGCTTGCGGCAGAAGAGCTGTCGCTTGAAGAAGAGCAAGCTACGAGAGAAGCAGCCATAGCTAATACGAGAAGCATAGCAATTAGCTTTTTCATTGTAAAATCCTCCAATGTGAAATTTTGCCCCACAAAAAAGTGGGGCTTATTTTTTATAACACCTATATTATAGTTGATTTTTAAAAATTTTCAATCATTTTTTACAAAAATTATTCTTTTTTTACATATTTTCTACACATTCGTATTTGCATTTTGCTTGCATACAGTATAAAATATCAATTGCATAGAGGCTATGCGTAAGGATTTTATTTGGTGTGAGGATTTTCAAGTGATAAGACATGCAGAAATTAAGGATGCGGAGCTTTTGCGTGACATAATGTTTGAGAACGACAAGCTCCATTCGGACGGCAGACCAGATTTATTCAATCTTGCCGAAAAGAAAAGCCGTGAAGAGATTATCTCACTTATTAAAAGCGACGATAAGGAGTTTTTCGTGTATGAGAAAAATGAAACAGTTGTCGGTTATGTGATTTTTGAAATTCAGATTATACTCAAGGATGAGCGTTCAAGAGGTGAGGAGAGAATTTATATCAAAAATCTCTGTGTTTCACACGAAAGCAGACATGAGGGAATTGCCACTGAGCTTTTTAATTATGTTACTGATTTTGCGAGAAACAACGGCTGTTACAACGTTATTTTGTGCTGTTGGGAATTCAACGACATTGCAAGAAAGTTCTATGAGAAGCTCGGGATGAAACCGCAGAGAACGATCATGGAAATGATACTTTAAATTAAACTGAAAAAGTTCTGCGTTACGGTAATGAAATGCAGAACTTTTTTGTATAAAAAGACTTGCGGAAGTTAACCCGAGGGAAAATTTTCGATTTTTTTATTGTAGGAGTCGATAATATCACGCATGGTAATTTTTGCCATGTGATTTTCTGTTGTTTTTTGTATTTCCTTATAATAATCCTCAAGTGCCAGCTGAATATTAATGCCGACGCCGCATTCGGGATTTACATGCGTGTCAAGATGAAGAAGCGGCTTGTCGCCCTCGACAGCCTTATAAACATCCAGAAGAGATATTCTTTCAGGCTGTTTAGCAAGAGTCGGCTTTGCGTGACCGACAACGCTTTCTATAAGACCCGCTGATTTCAGCTTCATCATAATTTGTCTGACGAAAGCGGGATTTGTTTTGACGCTTTTGGCAATTGACGCACTGCTTAAATCATAGTCAGGGTTAACCGCAATGAAAATCAAAATATGTACCGCATCGCTAAGCTTGGTTGAATACTTCATTATATTGCCTCGTTTGGTGTTAATTTATTTCTTACAGCATTGACTTGTCTTAATTAAGATGATATACTGCTCTTGTAGCTGTTATTTGTATTGTAACAGAAATAAAAAGAAAAAACAATCTAAGGAGTATGCCGGTATGAAAAGAAAGGTAAAAATCACAATACTGAAATCGGAGCTCGACAAGGAATTAGCTGATAAGTACGCTATAAAAGGATTTGAAGCGTGTCCGTTTCACAAGGCGGGTCAGACTTTTTTGAGCGATGGAGACAACAAGCCTGACGGCTTGTGCGAATACGCATGGCAGCCCATGAAAGATATGGTCAAAATGCTGTCCGACGGAGAACTGCTCCAGCCGAGAGGAACTTGGATGGAGGACGACGACAAGGGAATTTTTGCCTGTGTGGACGGAATGCGACCCGTAATCATGCTTATAGAAGCTGTTGAATAGCAAAGAGAAAGCTACCGCTTTTTGAGGGTCACCTCATTTGGCGGTAGCTTTATTTTTTACTTTTTAGCTCTTGAAGTTCTCTTTGTGGTTTTTCTTGTTGTTTTAGCCTTAGTTGTTTTTGCTGTTGTTGCGGCTCTTGGAGCTTCGACTTTCGGCTCTTCTGTGGTTACAGTAGCTTCAGTCTCGACTGTTTCCTCTGCCTTAACTTCAGGCTCTGACTTCTCTTCTGAGAGCTTTTCGAGCTCTTCTTTTGAGGAAGCTGTGAGCGTCTTGTAGAATGACCAAAGCTCTTCCTCTGTCGGGAAGTTTGCTACGTACATCATGTTGCCCATTGCACCCGAAAGTGCCTCGGGGATTCTCTCGACCATTTTCATGCTGCTTCCGTACTTTGCCATAATCTCGTCATGAGAAAGAGCGTGGCTCTTTGAATCACGAAGACCGCAGAAGCCGCAGAATGCGTGTTCGCCGTGCGGATAATCGGACTTATCAAAAGCAATCATATCAGCCCAGATTTTGTAAACGTTAGTTGAGTTTGCGAAATTCATCATGTCGGGGGAGAAACCGCCGCATGGTCTCATGTTGACCTCGAGTGCAATGACTTTGCCCTTTTCTCCGAGACCTTCCTGAGTCTTTGTGAGACGGAAAAATTCAAAATGAACAAAACGGGATTTTACGCCGAATGCTTTTACTGTAGCACGGCCCGCTTTTCTTGTGTCCTCGGGCAAATCCTTTACGATGTAGTAAAGAGAGTTGTCGTTGGTGTTGACGATATCCATAATTGAGTTAGGTGTGACGTTACCTGTCTCGAAAATCGGATTTCCGTTGGAATCGATGATTGCATCGTAGGAATTAACCTCAGCTTCGACAAACTCCTCCATGATGTAAGGAATATCAGCCCACTTGTCGTTTCTCTCAGCGATGAAAGAAACAAGCTCTTCGTCACTCTTGAGCTTAAATGTATTAGCCGCACCTACGCCGTTATCCGGCTTTACGATTACAGGGTAGCCAACTTTAGCGATAAATTCACGGCATCCCTCGATGTCACTCACAAGGTGGTATCTTGCTGTTACAATGCCAGCCTGCTCGTAATAAGCCTTCATCTTTGACTTATACTTGATTCTGTCCATATCGGAAGGCTGGAAGCCGCTTGTGATGTGGAAGTCCTCACGAAGAGAAGCGTCTCTCTCGAGCCAGTACTCGTTGTTGGATTCGAGCCAGTCGATTTTGCCGTACTTGAATGCGAAGAAAGCAACCGCACGGTAAACCTCATCGTAGTTCTCGAGGGAGCTTACCTTGTAATACTCGTTGAGGCTTTCTTTGAGCTCAGGCATGAGGTTGTCATAGGGGCAGTCACCGATACCGAGAACATTAAGTCCATTGTTCTTCAGCTCCTTGCAGAACTGCCAATAGTTTGTGGGGAAATTCGGTGAGATAAAAACGAAATTTTTCATATATATTCTTTCCTTCCTAAAGCTTGCGCTTAAGTGTCGTTTAACCGAGCAGATA
>CAVBOS010000188.1:0-3783 GCA_963597005.1 Lachnospiraceae bacterium | reverse complement strand
TTCTCGAAACAATAGCAAGCTTCTGTCCGATTAGTTTATTTAAAAGTGAGCTTTTACCGACATTCGGTCTGCCGACAATTGCGATAAAAGCGGATTTTTCTTCAAAATTTTCTGTCATTTTATTTCTCCGTTATCTATTAGAGTGCCGCATTAAACAGCACAATACCGATGCGAGTGTTTAGCTTGCATCGGCAGTAAATATTCACTCAGTTTGTATCGGGGTCGATAGTGTAGCTTGAGGTGCTGGGAAGTCCGAGCTGTGTCATAACGAGCTCCTCCTTCTCTCTCATGCGAACCTTCTCGAGACCGCCGTTCTCGTGGTCGTAGCCGAGAAGATGAAGCATCGAATGAGCCGTGAGGTAACCGATTTCTCTCTCGAGAGAATGACCGTAACGCTCTGCCTGCTCGACTGCTCTCTCAACCGATATAACAACATCGCCGAGTATCTTAGCTCCTGTCGAATGGTTAATGTCGTAAACGCCGTTCTCGCCCATCGGGAAAGAGAGAACGTCCGTTGCGGCATCCTTATCTCTGTACTGCTTGTTAAGCTCTCTTATCTGTTCGTTGTCAACGAATGTTACGCTGACCTCTGCCGAGCCCTCGAATTTTTCCATTTGAAGGACGGCGTTGCAGGTTCTTCTGATGAGCATTCTTACTCCTGTGGGGATTTTAACTGCCTTTTGCTGATTTGTGATAATAACTCTTGTCTTATCCATATTCTTGCCTGCCTTCCGTATATATAAATTTGTTTATCTGTTTTGTGTAGCCTTTTCGTATGCCTTGACGATGTCCTGAACAAGCTTGTGACGGACAACATCCTTTTCGGTAAACTTGAACTGACCGATATCGTCAATGCCGCGAAGTATCCTCATGGCGTCCTTAAGTCCAGAACGCTTGCCGTCGGGCAAATCTATCTGGGTTACGTCACCCGTGATGACCATCTTCGAGCCGAAGCCGAGTCTTGTCAAAAACATCTTCATCTGCTCTGCCGTTGTGTTCTGAGCCTCGTCGAGAATGATGAAGCTGTCATCGAGGGTTCTTCCTCGCATGTAAGCGAGCGGCGCCACCTCGATTGCACCCTTCTCGATATACTTTGCGTAGGTTTCAGCACCGAGCATATCAAAAAGCGCATCATAAAGCGGTCTCAGGTACGGGTCTACCTTCTGCTGAAGGTCACCTGGGAGAAAACCGAGCTTTTCGCCCGCCTCAACCGCAGGTCTTGTGAGAATTATGCGGTTCACCGTGCCCGCTCTGAATGCGGTGACAGCCATGGCAACAGCAAGGTAAGTTTTTCCTGTACCGGCGGGGCCGACTCCGATTGTTATGGTCTTGTTTTTAATTGTGTTGCAGTAGTTTCTCTGTCCGACCGTCTTAGGCTTGACAGGCTTTCCCTTTGCCGTGACGCAAATTGTGTCACCCGAAAGCTCTACCACCTTTTCCTCTTTGTCCTCAAGAACCATATTCATGCAGTAGCGAACGCTGAGCTCGTCTATCACCTCTCCGCGATTGACAAGCTTCATCAGACTTTCGGTAACTCTTGCCGCTTTGTCTACGCTCTCCTCGTCACCTGAGAACTTGAGAACAGAGTCTCTGACAACTGCCGAAACATGAAACTCTCTCTCAATTACCTTGAGGTTTGAATCAAGATTGCCGAATAAATTGGTAGGATCGGCAAGTCTTTCGAGATTAATACTTCTTTCCAACTTATTTCTCCTAATTGTTTCTCAAATTAGATTGACATACACTCTTTATGTGTATCACTTTGTGTGTATCATCACATATTATAGCATATAACAGCACGGTTTCAACAGCTTTTTTCACATAATTTTCAATAATTTTTGTATTATATTAACTAAATTTTGAATTTAATCAGAAAATCAAAAGTAATGACCCCACCTTGCCTTTTTATTTCCATTTGATATTCCACAAATAAAATCTTATCTGTCCTTGATAATACAGACTTATTTTGTCTCGACAATAAAAAAGAGCCCTCATAAGAGAGCTCTTAAATTCACACATAATACGGATTCGGTTTTAAAAGAATTGCGATTATATCGATAATCCATCCGATACAAAAAATTCCGCCTGTGATCAAATACAGAATACCCATACCGATTCTGCCCTCATAAAACTTATGAGCACCAAATCCGCCGAGGAAAAGGCAAAGAAGAAAAGCAATCCACTTATCACATCTCTTCATATAAGCACCGTCAAAAGCGTTGGTATTTGTGTTCACGTTATTGACAACAACATTCGGTGTAGCCGATTCAAGGTTCTCGACCTGTCTGCCGCAGTGCGTGCATACAACGGCATCACCCGGTATCACTTCGCCGCAAAACTTACAGAACTTTGTCTCCGGCTTTATTTCAGCCGACTGACCGCAGTTCGGGCAGAACTTAGCGCCGTTCAGCGGTGCGCCGCAATTTGTGCAAAATTTAGCATCAGCCATGATATTTACCCTCCGTAAATATATCTTTCAATATCAGAATATCACAAGGAAAATAAATAATCAAGAGTAAATGCGATAAACTCGTCAATTTCAGGTATCAAAGAGTTAATATTCGCCCTCTACCCTCAAAGGCTCATCTGATAAAGCACATATCCTCGGTAGCCGCCCTTGAGAGAATAAGCCTCGAAACCGATATCTCTCATCTTCTGTGCACGTTCGAGGCTTGTAGCACCCGCATAGCACATAAGATAGACAGGCTTTGATTTATCAAGCTCGTTGAGTCTCGAGTTAATTTCTTCGTCGGGAATGTTCACCGCACCTTCGGCTTTTCCACGCTTTACATCGTCTCTGTCACGAAGGTCGATGAAGATTTTGTCCCTCACATCGTCTTCCATATCCTCAAAGCGCTGTTCAATTTTCATCATAATAAAATCCTCTTAATATCTCACGCCCATGCCGCAGTTGTATCTCGGCTCACGCTCCATATCCTTCATATAATTTGTCTTGTACGCCATGTTAATGTCCTTGAGCTCCATCTCGCCCTTAATGTACGGCAGATACATATCATAGCCGTCAAAAGCGTCGTCACAGCCCGAATCAAAACCGAGAGCGTCACGAACGATTTTTTCTCTCTCTTCTTCTGTTGTATCCTTTATAAGATAGCTTGCCATAAGTTTAATCCTTTCAGTCAAGTATTTTTTTAGGCTTGAAGCCGAGAAAATCTCCCGAAACCAAGCTGTACTCGATTCCGCCGAAATTGCCTCTTAAGCTGTCGCTCCAGCGTGCCGCCCCATGGCAGTGAGAGTAAATAACCTGTTCCACAGAATATTCCTCACAAAGCTTAGTAAGCGGACTTTCAAAATAGCCTATTGTAGTCGGAGGATAGTGCAGAAAAACAATAAAACGCTTGTAGCCCGCCTCTTTTGCAAGCTGCAGAGAAACTGCGAGCCGCTCTGTTTCTCTCTCCATAATTTTGAGATAGTGTTCCCACGAGTCCTTGTTTTCAAAGCAATAGCCTTTTGTTCCGCAAAGTGCCACGTCGTTATAATTGTAAAAATTATTTTGCAAAAACTCAAGCCTTCCCGAAAATAACTCGTTAAGTTTATCGGTTTTCTTTGCGTCCCAGAACATATCGTGATTTCCACGGAGCAATATTTTTCTTCCCGGCAGAGCCTCGATAAATTCAAAATCAGGCATGCACTGCTCCACGCTCTTGCCCCATGAGTGGTCTCCTGTCAGAACAATCGTATCATCAGGCTTTATTTTCTTAGAGAAATTCTTTTGAATTCTTTTAACATGGTGCTTCCAGTCAGACGAAAATACCGTCATATCCT
>CAVBOS010000187.1:0-3804 GCA_963597005.1 Lachnospiraceae bacterium | reverse complement strand
GTGATGATATGATATTAGATTTCACGGCAAAGAAAATTGCCGACACAATAGATAGTTTTAATAATCCAAACAAAGCTCTTTTCATTCGTGGGGATAAAGGGATGGGCAAGACATATTCTGTCCTTAAATACTGCGAAGGGCACAAAAATTGCCTATATTTCTCAAAAGAAAATTATGGATACAGATGAAAATTTCTGCGACCGTTAGGTTTGTACTATGTAAACTATTTCCGTATTCACAACTTCTGCCAATCTTTTTCGCATGAATTTGAAGTGATTACGAATGTGCGGATTTTCTAAACGCAAAAAGGGCTTTGACCTTTTACAGTCAAAGCCTCAATCTGCCATTGCGATGCTTTAGTTTTATTAAGCTTTATCATATGCCTTATAAAACCTTAACAAATTTCAGTGTTTTATTTCACTGTTCCATATATAGGGAACGTATCAAATTGTCTTTGATTAAGCTGTTTTCTTTTTGCCAAGCTGCTTCTTGAATGTTTGGATACCTTCAACTACAAGGAATATTGCAAGAACACCCATAGCAACCGCAAACAGCAACTGGAACCAATCGCCCCATGCTGCACTGCCGCCTGAAATGAGAATTATCTTATTCTTAGCTGTGAGGAATAAGCTTGTAAGTGTAGCTGCAAGCATGAAAATCATCGGAATAAAGAACATCTTGTTGTTCTTTCCTGCTTCACCGAGCCATGCTGCAACAGCCATAAGAGCAATACCTGCGAGTAACTGGTTAGCCGCACCGAAAAGACCCCAAATCTGGCTGAGAGACAAACCGCCGAGAATACATCCGATAATAACCATAAGGGATGTACCGACTAACGGATGAGCAAGGAACTTGCGAATTCCGCTTGCATCTTTCCAAGTCTTTTCATCATTCTTCAAGAACATCTCAGAGAAAAGATAACGTGCAAGACGAGTACCTGTATCAAGGGATGTAAGAGCAAAGACAGAAACTGCAAGAGTAAGAAGTGCATAAATAGTAGTGTAAACACTGCTTCCCTCGTTAGCAAACATTGTAGCGATACCTGCCGCAAAAGCTGCGGGAGGGCCACCGAATTCGCCTGCGGTATATTTATCAAAAACTACACCAACAGCACAAAGTGCTACAATTCCAAGAGCCGACTCAATGAGCATTGAACCGTAAGCTATCGGCTTAGCGTTCTTTTCATTGTCAAGCTGCTTTGAGGATGTACCTGTAGCAATCAAGCTGTGGAATCCTGAACAAGCACCGCAAGCAACTGTAATGAAAAGTGCCGGGAATAAGTTTCCTATGGATGTTGTCCAACCTGTGAAAGCAGGAATATTAAATGCAGATCTTCCTGTGACGCCTGCAAAGAAGATACCGGCAAGAGCGAGTATCATCATAGCGTAAAGCAAGAAGCTTGAAAGATAATCACGTGGCTGCAAAAGGATCCAAACAGGAACAAGAGATGCTACTGTAATATAAACACCGATGAATACAATCCACTCGATTCTTGTCATTACAAAGCCAAAGTGCATGCCGATTATGGTAATAGCAACGATACCGATGATACCACCGATTGTTGCGGGTAATGTTCCGACACCTAAACGGTTTGTTACAAATCCGTAAATGATAGCAAGAACAATGAACAAAAGAGAGATCATTGCTGTTGTCTGATTACCTGTCGGATTTGCGGCAATACCAAAGCCAGATGCACTTAAGAATGTGCCTGCAACAACATTAACAAAGGATGCAATAACGAGGATAAGAACCAGAAGTGCGAATAATGTGAACAATCTCTGAGCTCTTTTTCCCATGGAATCCTTTATGAGCTCACCGACAGATTTTCCACCGTGACGAATAGATGCAAAAAGCGAACCGAAGTCCTGGAGTCCTCCGAAGAAAATTCCTCCGATAATGCACCATAAGAATACAGGTACCCATCCGAATACCGCCGCCTGAATAGGTCCGTTAATAGGACCTGCGCCCGCTATTGATGAGAAGTGATGTCCCATAAGAACTGCCGGTTTAGCAGCAACATAATCCACGCCGTCTTCCATCTCTACAGCCGGTGTTGGTTTTTTAGGATCAACTCCCCATTGTTTTGCGAGCCAAGAGCCATAACCGACATAGCCGATTACCAACAGCACAAGAGCTGCAACAATGATTAAAATAGCTGTCATTTTATCTCTTCCTTTAACAGTAATTATTTTTTGGCAATAGCCTCTTATAAAAGTATAAATCTTTCAAGCAAAATCATTTGAGATGGTATATGATTTTGCTTTCAAGTTATACAATTACATACAACACAATTGATTTTAAATACGGGATAATGATTTTTTTATAGTTTTGCTTATCCCTCTACCCATTCTGTTTGCAATAACTTCTTTATTAGAAGCATCAACAACTATCAAACGATAATGACTGAACCCCTGAAGATAGAACATGTAGTTTTTATAATGCTTAAGTGATTTAGTTTTATTTCTCGCTTCGTCGGTAACAGTATCTGCCACAATAATTAAGGTTATATCTGTATTCCTGTGATGCTTATGTGGTTTAACTCTCGCAGTTCCGTTGTTCCAAGCAAGATTATCAAGACTTAAAAGCCTCTTTGCATCAAGCTTATCCTCAGATGCAAAGAAAACAAATTCGTTTGATTCCGACTCTCCGATTACTGCGCTGTGAACCAAAAAGAAAGCATCATCATGTGAATGAAAACTTGCTTCGGCAACAAACGGTTTCTCAGGCGATAAAACATTTAAGTCATAATAAGCTTGATATGATTTAATTATTCTATTCAGTATCTCTTCTTGTGAAATTTGAGCTCCGGACATTTTCGCTCCCTGTTAACAAAAACTTAATAAATTCTTAATAAATGAAATATATCACTACGCGCCCATTCTGTCAAGCGTTTTGCACAAAAAGAATTGTGTTATTGCACATTTTGATTACCAATCCAATTATATAGTTAATAAATGCAATAAATTTGCTGTTTTTAAGTTAAAATTATTCTTATCTCACATTTATAGCATTGAACTTTTCAATTTAATATTAAAAAGCAAAAACCACAAGACAGCTTGCGGTTTTTGCTTTTGGTTTATTATGCCTGTAAGTTGCAATCAGGTATTGAAAGTATGCGTTTTCGATTTAAGCTGATTTATTTATGCCTGCTCAATGTAATCTTCTACAGTTTCCTGTAAAACATACTTATCCTTTGATTCGGCATTATTGCTTTCAACTTGCTTTTTAGCGAGTAAAGTTTCATACTGAGTATTCATGATGTAACTTCCAAAAACTCTTGTGAAATTTAATTCTTTTGTTGCTACCATAATAATACCTCCACACAAATTAGTTTATTAACAGTGGTTCAAGAAATATTTGTTCTCATCTATTTCTTAATTAAAGTATAGCAGTATAATCTCAAAGAATCTAATTCAAAAAGACTATACTGCTATTACTAAACTTTATGCTTATTTACGATGGTAAAATCACTTATTCTTATTACGGTTAAAGTTAATGAGGCAACCAGCACGGACAATCTTCTTTTCGTCCTTGGTTAACGGAGCAATGTAAAGAGAAATCTCTTTCATATCCTTGCCCACGACATATGCCTTTATGTCCTGCATGTCTCCGCTCAGTGCTTCTTTGACATTCGGAACATAGATATAATCGCCAACCTCAAAATCAGGAGTTTCTTTCATCTGGAACGGCAACATACCCCAGTTGATAACATTTGAACGGTATCTCTTTGTAGCATACTCCTCGCAGATGTTTGCGAGACCGCCGAGAACTCTCTGGCAACTTGCAGCCTGCTCTCTTGCAGAG
>CAVBOS010000186.1:0-3818 GCA_963597005.1 Lachnospiraceae bacterium | reverse complement strand
TAACGGATCATTAGGATTATACGCCTTTGCCATCTTGTCAAAAGCCTCTTCAACCATTTTTACATAGTTTTCTCCGAGTACGGAAAGTCCCTTCTTGACATATTCCTTTGACTCCTCGATTGTAACTCTCGGGTCAAATTCAGGGTCTATCGCAAGCTTTAGGTCTGCAAAGGTCATTTCGTCAAGGTGATGAATTTTGCCGAGAAGCTTTGCATATTTCTGAAGATGAGGTGCAAGCTTTTCGGTGATGAGGTCTATCTGGCGGTCATACATCTCTCTTGTGACCTTCTGATCCTCGAGAAGGTAATCAAAAACGCTGTCATAGCCGCGCAGCTCACTCATGGTCTTTTCGTAGCTTACCTGTGCGTTGTATGCGGTAGCGGTTGTGTTCTGATACTGAGAAAGCTTATCGTAGAATTTGTTGAAAGCGGTTCTTCTTATGTCGGTGTCAACCTCGTACTCATAGTTATCCTCAAAGAGAGAATAACCAAGCGGATATTCCTTGCCGTTTACCTCGAAAGAGCCAAACTGCATATCGGCAAGCTTTGACATATTGTAAACATTGTAAGGTGTGGAAAGTGTCGGCGAAAGTGCGGCAAGTACCTTTTCCGTTTCAGGTGTGAGCTGATGCGGTTTCTTTCTGAGTAAATCCTCTAGGTAGATTTTGCATCCCTTTGCGATTTCAATCGCCTTGTTGATTGTATCTTCGCTCTGCTCCAAAATCTCGGAATCAACAAAGGAAAGATCTGCGTTAATCTTCGAGAATGCGGCATTTACCTTTGAGCTTCTCTCCTGATTGTGGTTGTCGTAATAGTCAACCTCAACGGCGAGCATTGCGTAAGCTCCTGCCACATGCTGAATTTTGAGAACTTCTTCCATATCGTCAAGACATTTGACAATGTTTTCGGCAGTAGTTAAATTGCCCTTGTAGTCGGAAACTATTTTGTCGGTGAGCGTGCGTGCCTTTTCAACATCGGCATACATGTCCTCTTCGGTTTTATACAAAAGTGAGAGATCCCATGTTTCGTTTACGGGAACATCCTGTCTTCTTGCGAGCTCCATAATTTACCTCCGTAAAGAATAAAATATATTTGATTTGAGTATAGCATATTTTTTATCAATTTCCACAGTTAATTTTTTCTATAAAACAAAATTACATAAACAGTAAATCTTTGTTACAAGATTGTAACAGAAAAAGCATTGAATATCACTGATATTTTTGTTAAAATATTACTAAATTCGCTTTGACTGTATCGAATATGTCAGGGCTTTATGGGAGGATTTTTATTATGAAGTTGGGTATGATAATCAGACCTGAGGTTGAAGAGGTTAAGCACGCAAAGGAGTTGGGACTTGACTTTGTCGAGCTCGATTTAAACTATCCGAAGTGGTTCGGTGTTCCGATGAGCGAAATCACACCGAAACTGCCTGAGCTTAAGAAGGCTTTCGAGGAAAATAACATGGAATGCGGTGCTGTCGGACGTTGGGCAAGCCAGATAATCGGCGACGACGGAGAGGCTATCGCAGAGGAAATGGCAGAGGTTAAGACCGTTATCGATTTCGGCGCAGAGCTCGGTGCATCACATTACCTCGTAAGCGTAGGCTATAACAAGAATCTCACATATTACGGCAATATCACAGCCGCTATCAAGGTCTTGAGAGAGATTGTTGCTTATGCAAAAGATAAGGGCATGACAACATCAATCGTTACATGCATGATGGGTAATAACTATATCCGTACACCTGAGCAGTGGAAGCTGGTTCTCGATGAGGTCCCGGGACTCACAATCAAATATGACCCGTCACATTCATTCGTACACGGCGGCGAGCACGGCGCATATCTCTCAGAAACAATGCATTGGGGTGATAAATTCGGTTATGTCCATATCAAGGGTGTAATCCAGCTTGGCGATTCAATGGAGCCGAAGCACTGGAACTACTACGATATCGAGAGAGAATTGCCTGAGTTTAAGAAGTACTCTGAGCCTGAAGTAGCCGCAGACGATTGCCTCTACGACAACCCACCTGCAGGAATCGACTCGATTAATTGGAGAGCATTTTTCGGAGCACTTTATCAGCACCATTATGACGGATATCTCTCCATTGAGCCGCACTCAAAGACATGGCAGGGCGAGCTTGGCGAGAAGGGCGTAAAGTACACAATCAAGTACATCAGAGATTTGATGCTGTAATAGTATACGAAAGAAAAATAAAAGTTTTTGGTTTCGCTTTTTACAAAAAGCGAACGGGTGTGGGCGGAGCCCACGAGAGAAATAAATAGCAGAAAAAAACGAAAGAACAGAGCGAAGCGATAATTAAAGAGATAGGCTGATAAGGGAAACCAAAATCACAAAGTGATTTTAGGGCGGAACGCCCGTAGTTGACCGAAGAAGCCGACTTATTCGCACAAAGCAAAATACTGAACACAAATCCCGTAGGGGCGGTCTTTGACCGCCCTTTTGTTTTGCTTAAAGTTATGGTGAGCTAAGGCTATTATTTACATGAATATTTCAAAAAATGTCTTTATTGAAAAGAATTAAAATATACTCTATAATTATTTGTATAAAATAAAGATTATTGAAAAAGAGGGAAATGTATGGATAAAAAAGAGCTTGCCGCAGTTTGTGTGCAAAGGCTGAAAGATGAGTATCCCGAAGCGCAGTGCTCGCTTGAATATAAAGACCCTTTGCAGCTTCTCGTTTCCGTGAGACTTGCCGCCCAGTGTACCGACGCAAGAGTCAATATGGTTACGCCAAAGCTGTTTGAGCGTTTTCCGACGCTTGACGCTTTTTGTGAGGGTGAAGAAGAGGAAATTGCCGAGCTTATCAAGTCTTGCGGACTTTATAAGTCAAAGGCAAGAGATATTTATAAAATGGTGCGTGTGCTTCGTGATGAGTACGGCGGAGTAGTGCCCGATACAATCGAGGAATTGGTAAAGCTTCCCGGAGTGGGAAGAAAAACAGCAAATCTGATTGTCGGAGATGTCTACCATAAGCCGGCTATCGTGACGGATACGCATTGTATAAGAATTTGCGGTCTGCTCGGCGTGACCGATAATAAAGAACCGTATAAGGTGGAAAAAGATTTGAGAGCCGTGATAGAACCAAACGAGGGAAACGATTTTTGCCATAGACTCGTGCTTCACGGAAGAGCGGTTTGCGTGGCAAGAAGACCAAAGTGCGATGTTTGCTGTATGAATGACGTGTGCAGATACGCTTGCAAAAACAGAGAGGAAGATAATAAAAATGGCTGAAAACTATAGCTTCTCAAAGGACATAGAGAAAAAATATAACGAGCTTGAAACTTATATAAAAGCAATAACGGACGGCGAGCCTGACCTTGTTGCAAATCTCTCAAATGCGTCAGCATTAATTAATTTGGCACTCGACAGAATTAATTGGTGCGGATTTTATATAATGAAAGACGGAATGCTTGTGCTGGGCCCGTTTCAGGGAAAACCTGCGTGTATAAGAATACCGATAGGCAGAGGCGTGTGCGGAACAGCAGTAAAAAAAGATGAGGTTGTCCTTGTAGAGGACGTTCATAAATTTGAGGGACATATAGCGTGTGACGATACGTCAAGAAGTGAGATAGTGCTGCCGATTCACGGGAAAGACGGAGAAGTGTTCGGCGTGCTTGATATAGACAGCCCCGAGGTCGGAAGATTTGACGAGAAGGATAAAAGCGGCTTAATTAAAGCAGTGAAAGCAATCGAAAAATTAATAGAGAATAATTAAAAGAAACAGAAATAAAAGTTTTTGGCTTCGCTTTTTACAAAAAGCGAACGGGTGTGGGCGGAGCCCACGAGAGAAAAGCGA
>CAVBOS010000185.1:0-3869 GCA_963597005.1 Lachnospiraceae bacterium | reverse complement strand
GGTTAGCTCTCACTAACTTGATTAGATTATATCAGGGGATTAGGTCTTTGTCAACACAAATTTTAAAAATTTCTTAAAATAAATCGGCTGTTCATAGAATGACAAAAGACCCGTTTTTGGCGGGTCTTTGTGTCTGTGTGTATGTCAGTTGTAAAAACTTAAAGAGGAAAACTTATGAACTAATTTAAAGAAGTCAGCAAGTTAGGATATTTATCATTTGGTTAGCTCTCGCTAACTCAGCTATAGTATACCAATTAGGTGGATATTTGTCAATAGAGTTTTTAAAAATTCTGAAAATATTTTCTGAGAAATTTTGAAAAAATAGCCGTCAAAGGTAAAAGAAACGGCAAAAAACTTGCATTTTAGGGACTTTTCGTGTATACTATTTCGGAATTAAATTTGAATTTCACGAAAGAAAGGAAATATATCATGTCATTATATACAGAATGGCTCGAAACCGCTCAGGACTCCAACAACAGCCAGGAGTTTTGGGGAGCATATCTCGAGAAGGAGAGAGACATCTACGCTGAGCTTCTTTCAACAGACGAAGTAGTTGAGGGTGAGCTTTCCGAGCTCGCAGCAAAGTTCGGCCTTGAGGCAAAGCTTTTCACAGGTTTCATCGACGGCATCAACGAGTCTCTCAAGGAGTCTTATGACCTCGAGTCCCTCGAAGAGGTAAGCGAGATTAAGCTTGACTACGATTACGAGAAGCTTTACTACAACATGGTAGCCGCTAAGGCTGATTGGCTCTACAATCTTCCGCAGTGGGATAAGCACCTCACAGCAGAGAGAAGAAAAGAGCTTTACAAGGCTCAGAAGAGCTCCACAACAATCGTTAAGGGCAAGAAAATCGGCAGAAACGATCCGTGCCCGTGCGGAAGCGGTAAGAAGTACAAGAAGTGCTGCGGCAGAAATGCTTAATTGATTATAAAATAATTTAAATAATATGAGTTATCTTATCAGAGCGGTGGATCCCAAGAGGGACGCCCAAAGGTTAGTCGATATCTATAATCCTTATATTGAGAAAACCACGATAACTTACGAGTACGATTCTCTTACCCGTGAGCAGTTTTTGGAAAGAATCAATTCTATCATTAAGGATTATCCGTACATTGTAATGGAAGAAGACGGCGAAATTATCGGCTATGCGTACGCATCTTGTTTCAATGAGAGAAGTGCGTATGACTGGGATGCCGACCTTGCAATTTATCTTGATATGAATTGCCGAGGAAAGGGCGCAGGAAGTATGCTTTTTGCGAAATTGCTTGAAATACTCGAGAAATGCGGATTTATCAATGCGTATTCGCTCATTGATATTCCGAATCCGGGCAGTGAGTCACTTCACAAGAAGTTTGGATTCACCAAGACGGGAAGTTATGTCCATAGTGCCTATAAATTTGATAAGTGGCTTGATATGGGTATTTATTCCAAGTGTATTTCCGATACGGATAAGCCGGGAAAAATCGACAGAGACTGGAAAAAATACCTCTGATACGCTTGACTATTTTTGTGGTTGGTATTACAATCATCAAGTAGAAAATTAAAAAAACTAAATGCCGAAGTAAAAGAAAAATGAATTTCCTCAAAGAGAGTGTGACGGCGGTGGAAGTCACGCAGGATAGTTTTTTGAGCCGACTTCTTTTGTGGCAGTACCGTGACGAGCGGTATCGGGACTTCCCGTTACAGAAGATTAGAGTGACGGATTTTAAATTCGTAATTCGGGTGGTACCGCGGTTTTCCGTCCCGTTTTTAGGGGCTGAAAGCCGCTTTTTGTTGCTTGTAAAAGCTTAATTCAGTAAATTTTTATTGTATCGAAAGGACGATAACATAATGAAATGGACAGGACTTAATGATTTAAGAGAATCTTATCTCAGCTTTTTTGAGTCAAAGGGACATTTAAGACTTCCGTCTTTCTCTCTTGTTCCGAACAATGATAAGAGCTTACTTCTTATTAACTCAGGTATGGCACCTATGAAGAAGTACTTCACAGGTGAGGTCACACCGCCGAGAACCAGAGTTACAACTTGCCAGAAGTGTATCAGAACTCCCGATATCGAGAGAGTCGGTATCACAGCAAGACACGGCACATATTTTGAGATGCTCGGTAACTTCAGTTTCGGTGATTACTTCAAGCACGAGGCTTGCGCATGGTCTTGGGAGTACCTCACAAAGGTTCTCGAGATTCCCGAGGACAGACTTTACTGCTCCGTCTATGAGAATGATGACGAGGCAGTCGACATCTGGGTAAATGAGGTCGGAGTAGACAAGAGCCACATCGTAAGACTCGGCAAGGAAGACAACTTCTGGGAGCACGGCTCAGGTCCTTGCGGCCCTTGCTCTGAGATTTACTTTGACCGTGGCGAGGAATATGGCTGCGGCAAGCCGACATGCGGTGTCGGATGCGACTGCGACAGATACATGGAGGTTTGGAACAACGTTTTCTCACAGTTTAATAATGACGGAAACGGCAACTACACAGACCTTGCACAGAAGAACATCGATACAGGTATGGGACTTGAGAGACTTGCTTGCGTAATGCAGGGCGTTGACAACCTCTTCCTTGTAGATACTGTTCAGAACATCATGAAGCACATCTCCCGTATTGCCGGAAAGACATACGGCGATAACGAGAAGGACGATATTTCTCTTCGTGTTATCACAGACCATATTCGTTCCACAACCTTTATGATCGGTGACGGTGTTATGCCTTCCAACGAGGGCAGAGGCTATGTTCTCAGAAGACTTTTAAGAAGAGCCGCAAGACACGGCAAGCTCTTAGGAATCGACAGACCGTTCCTCGCTGAGGTTTGTGAAACTGTTATCGCTGAGAATAAAGATCATTACACAGAGCTTGAGGAGAAGAAGGACTTCATCAAGAACGTTATCCACAATGAGGAAGAGAACTTCTACAAGACTATAGATCAGGGTCTTGCTATCCTCAACGGCTTTATCGACAGAGCAGAGAGCAAGATGCTTTCCGGTGACGATGCATTCAAGCTTAACGATACTTACGGCTTTCCGCTTGACCTCACAAGAGAGATTCTTTCCGAGAAAGGCATGACAGTTGACGAGGACAGATTCCAGTCACTTCTTCTCGAGCAGAGAAACCGTGCACGTGCCGCAAGAAAGCAGTCTGATACTGACGCATGGGTTGGCTCTGCAGATCTCTTCGACGATATGCCGGCTACAAAGTTTGTCGGTTACACAGAGATGAGCTCTAAGGCTCAGGTTCTTGCTATCGTTAAGGACGGCGAAAGAGTTGAGGCAGCAGAGGAGGGCGACAATGTTGTTCTCGTTCTCGATACAACTCCTTTCTACGCAGAGAGCGGCGGACAGGTAGGCGATACAGGTATCATTTCTGTAAACGGCGCTGAAATCGATGTAACAGACACAAAGAAGAACCAGAGCGGTGTATTTATGCACCATGCTGTAGTTGTCAGCGGTGAGCTAAATGTCGGCAACGAGGTTGAGGCTAAGGTTAGTGTTATCAGAAGAAACTCTATCATGAGAAACCACACAGCGGCTCATCTTCTTCAGGCTGCTTTGAGACAGGTTCTCGGCACACATGTTGAGCAGGCTGGACAGCTTGTCAACGAGCAGAGAGTAAGATTTGACTTCACTCATTTCTCAGCTATGAAGCCGGAGGAGATTGCGGCTGTTGAGACTCTTGTCAACACAAAGATTATGGACGCTATTCCTGTTGTTATGCAGGAGATGCCGATTGAAGAGGCTAAGAAGCTCGGCGCTATGGCACTCTTCGGAGAGAAGTACGGTGACATCGTACGTGTTGTTACTGTTGATGATTTCTCAAGAGAGTTCTGCGGCGGTACTCATGTTGATAACACAGCAAGACTTTCTATGTTCAAGAT
>CAVBOS010000184.1:0-3887 GCA_963597005.1 Lachnospiraceae bacterium | reverse complement strand
ATTCCATGTAGCCCTCGACACCCGTAATCTGACCCGCGAAGAAGATATTCGGTGAGTTTCTCAGAGAAAAATCTCCGTTCAAAAGCTTGGGCGAATTGAGAAACGTGTTTCTGTGCATAACTCCGTAGCGGATAATCTCGGCATTTTCAAGTCCCGGAATCATTCCGAAAACACGCTTTTGCTCAGGGAATTTCAAATTTGTCTGGAATCCGACAAGATTGTAGAGCGTGTTCTCCTTGTTCTCGGTGCGAAGTTGAACCACCGCCCACGGACGGTGTCCAGTTCTCGGATCACGAAGTCCGACAGGCTTAAGCGGCCCAAAACGAAGAGTATCTGCACCTCTCTGAGCCATAACCTCAACAGGCATACAGCCCTCATAAACCTTTGGATTATTAACATCGAACTCGTGAACGGGAGCACGCTCAGCTTTAATAAGCTCAGAAATGAAATTCTCGTACTCCTCTTTGTTCATGGGGCAATTGATATAATCGTCATCACCCTTATCATATCTTGACTGCTTGAAGCACTTGCTCATATCAAGACTGTCAGCTGAAACTATCGGAGCAGCCGCATCAAAGAAGCTTAAAAAGCCGCCGCATTTTTCACTAATTGCCTCTGCAAGCTTTCCGCTTGTGAGTGGGCCCGTGGCAACAATCGTGAAACCGTCCTCGGGAATTTCCGTGACCTCGTCGTGAATAACCTCAATAAGCGGATTATTCAAAACGGAGTTCGTTGCTTTCTCGGAGAAAATATCACGGTTGACCGCCAATGCACCGCCCGCAGGAACAGCCGTTTCGAGTGCTATCGGCACAAGGAGCGAGCCAAGTCGCTTCATTTCCTCTTTCAGAAGTCCTGCGGCAGAATTTACCCTTGCCGCCTTAAGCGAATTTGAGCATATAAGCTCAGCAAAGTTTTCGGATTTATGTGCGGGGCTGAAGCTTTTGGGTTTCATCTCGTAAAGCTTAACACGGATTCCGTGCGAGGCGATTATATTTGCCGCCTCAACTCCAGCGAGTCCCGCTCCAAAAACGTTTATGTAATCATTCATCATTTGATCCGTCAAATGTGCAGTTCTCTGTAAAGCACTTTAACTTTTTGCTCTTAGCCGACTCATAGAAAAGCGGCTTTCCGCAAACGGGGCAATCCTTATTTGCCGGAGCACCCCACGAAGCAAAGTGACACTTAGGGAACGCACTGCATCCATAGAATATCTTGTTTTTCTTCTTTGTTTTTCTTTCGACTATCATCGAGCCGCATTGCGGACAGAGAACACCCGTCTCCTTCGGCACATTCAGCTTTTTGATGTTGGGACATTCGGGATAGCCTGTACAGCCTAGGAACTTGCCGTATCTGCCGTACTTTACCTCCATTGGCTTTCCGCACAACTCGCAAATCTCGTCAGTCTCGTCTTCTTTGAGCTTGATTTTAACGCCGTCCATGTCCTTTTTGGCTTTCTGAACGGTTTTTTCAAAGTCAGTCCAGAAGGTGCGAAGTGTCTCGACCCAATCAGCTTCACCACTCTGAACCTTTCCAAGCTCGTTTTCGAGACCTGCCGTAAATCTGATATTTACAATCTTCGGGAATTTATCGGCTATTAAATCCGTTGTTACCTCACCGAGCTCAGTCGGCTTGAAGGACTTGTTCTCACGGATTACATACTCTCTATCGGTGATTGTAGCAAGAGTTGCCGCATAGGTGGACGGTCTGCCGATTCCGTTTTCCTCAAGCGTCTTGATAAGCGAAGCTTCCGTGTAGCGTGCAGGCGGCTGTGTAAAGTGCTGATTGCCCACAATGTCACGAAGTTTGAGCTTCATGCCAACTTCAAGCTTTGGTAAAGCCTTACTCTTTGCCTCAGCTTCATCCTTGCTCTCTTCATAAAGCACTGTAAAGCCATCAAAGTTTACAGAGTAACCGCTTGCTCTGAAAATATAGTCATTTGCCGCAATAGTTGCAGATGTTGTGTTTAGTATGCACTTTGACATCTGACAAGCTATAAACCTTTCCCAGATAAGCTTGTAGAGCTTATATTGGTCGGCTGTAAGCGATGCCTTTACATCCTCGGGACGCATTGTTACGGAAGTCGGTCTGATAGCCTCGTGTCCGTCCTGTGCGTTTGATTTTGTCTTGTATACAACAGGCTTAGCAGGAACATATTTACTGCCGTAAGCTCCCTCAATAAAGGTTCTTGCGGCGTCAACTGCTTCTTCAGAAAGTCTTAAAGAGTCAGTTCTCATGTAAGTGATAAGACCGACAGATCCCTCGCCCGCAATTTCAACGCCCTCATAAAGCTGCTGTGCAACAGACATGGTTCTTCTTGCCTGGAAGCCAAGCTTTCTTGACGCTTCCTGCTGAAGAGTTGATGTTGTAAATGGTGGTGCAGGATTTTTTGACTTTTTGCCGTTCTTCACGGTGTCGACAATGAAATCTGCATCGGATACGGCATTAAGAATTTTATCAGCTTCTTCTTTAGAGCCGATTTTTATTTCACCGTTTCTGTCACCATAAAAAGCCGCCGCAAATTGTGCCGCCGACTTCGGTGCGGAAAGCTTAGCATCAATCGACCAGTACTCGACAGGAACGAACGCTTCTATCTCTCTTTCTCTGTCAACAATAAGCTTAACGGCAACCGACTGAACACGGCCCGCAGAAAGTCCCTTGCGAATAACCTTAGAGAGGAACGGGCTCAAGGTGTAACCGACAAGTCGGTCGAGTATTCTTCTTGCCTGCTGAGCGTTGACCAAATCGAGGTCGATTTTTCTCGGTGCAGCCATTCCCTCCTGAACTCCGTGCTTCGTGATTTCGTTGAACGTAACACGGTTCTTATCATTAAGGTCAAGTCCGAGAAGATATGCCAAATGCCAAGAGATAGCCTCTCCCTCTCGGTCAGGGTCGGTTGCGAGGTACACGGCTTCAGACTCTGCAGCCTTTTCCTTGAGCTCCGCAACGAGCTTTTCCTTACCTTTAATTACTGCGTATTTTGGCTTGAAATCGTTTTTTACGTCAACATTAAGTCTCTGAGCGGGCAAATCTCTGATATGTCCGACAGATGCGACGATATTATAATCGTTTCCAAGATATTTCTTTATTGTTTTCGCCTTTGACGGCGACTCAACAATAACTAACTTTGACATTTGAAAAATCCTTTCGGTAATCTGTGTATTTTTTCAATCAAATAATTATTTTACAACAGTTGTCTATATTTATAATTCTTTAAAAGAATATTATTTTCTGAGTGCATATCTTTTGCCCGCAAAATCCGACGCTAAACCTGATATTTCAAGCTCTGTCATGGCGGCAGAAATCAAAGCTGTCCTTAGTCCAGTAATTTTAGCAATTTCTGAAATGTGCATTGGCTCACCCGTGAGCACCGCCAAAACCTTTCTTGCGTTCTCTGAAACCTTGACATCATCAGGCTTTTGCGGCTTTTCGTTCTCGTCGGTTATATATTCGACAACATCATCCGTCTGCTGTCTCACAAGCTCAGGGTTAACCTCTAACGTTCTGTTGTTATAAACACTTAAATTCGTTCTGAATTCATAGAAAGCACCATATTCATTAAGAATATCCTCAGCACTCGTTACGGGTGTTGCTCCGTCCTTGATAAGGCTGTTAGGCCCCCAGCTCTGCTCATCCGACGGGCTTCCCGGAACCGCAAAAACATCTCTGTCCTGCTCCGTTGCCCTCTTTGCTGTAATCATAGTACCGCTTTTCTGTGCGGCACACACGATTAAAACACCCTTGGAAAGTCCCGATATGATTCTGTTTCTTGCCTGAAACGTTCCCCTTTGCAAACCCGTTCCGGGTGGGTACTCCGTGACAAGCGCACCGCCCTTTTCTATGACCTGTCTTCTCATGTGCTCGTTTTGCATAAGGTACTGAACATCAAG
>CAVBOS010000183.1:0-3896 GCA_963597005.1 Lachnospiraceae bacterium | reverse complement strand
GGTTGCGGGCTACATATTCCCTGTCGGACTTATGATGATAGTATTCGTCGGCGGTGAGCTTTTCACGGGTGACTGCCTCATGGTTATGGACGTAATCTGCGGAAAGGTTTCCGTAGGCGCATGCGTCAGAAGTCTTTGCGTTGTCTATGTAAGCAATTTAATCGGTGCGCTTATCATTGATTTCCTTCTTTTCTATTCGGGAAATCTCGACTATTCGAGCGGACTTCTCGGAGCATACACAATCAAGGTTGCTGTCGGCAAGGTAGCAATCACACCTCTTAAGGGCGTAACATCCGGTATTCTTTGCAACATTCTCGTTTGCATTGCCGTTCTTATGGCTGCTGCCGCCTCTGACATCGCCGGTAAGGTATGGGCAATATTTTTCCCGATTCTTGCGTTCGTTGTCGGAGGATTTGAGCACTGCGTTGCAAATATGTTCTATATTCCCGCAGGAATTCTCGCTGCAACAAATCCCGATTATGTCGCAAAGGCTCAGGAGGCTTACGGCATTACGGCTGAGCAGATAAACAGTCTTACTGTTCTCGGAAGTCTTCACAACTTCATTCCCGTCACAATAGGAAATATTCTGGGCGGAATGGTATTTGTCGGAGTACCGTGCTATTTCATTCAGAAAGCAAAAGCTAAGAAAAAGGCTTAAATAAAAAAATCTCCGAGAAAATTTCTCGGAGATTTTTTGTGCATAATTGCGAAATTAAATTACGGACGAAGTCCCATACCGCCCTCGAGTGTGAGTGTCTCGCCTGAGAGATACTTGAAGTCGGGATTTGCGAGCTGAACGCAAACTCTGCCGATTTCTGTTTCAGGGTCTGCATAGTGACCCATTGGCGGCATCTTTACGTTAGCCTTGAATGCCTCGGGATATGCTTTCTCGAACTTATCGAGCTGAGCTGTCCATGCGAGTGGGCAAACTACGTTTACGTTGATTCCGTCAGGGCCCCATTCTGTTGCGGCAACTCTTGAAAGTCCGCGGATACCCTCTTTTGCGGCAGCGTAAGCGCACTGACCGTAGTTACCGAAAAGTCCTGCGCCCGATGCAAAGTTGACAACGCTTCCCTTTGACTCCTTGAGGTAAGGATAGCAAGCCTTCATGTAATAGAATGCAGCGTAAAGTCCCGAGTAGAGAGCTAGGTTGAACTGGTCGGTTGTGTGGTCGGCAATTGTAACGCCCGATGCCGAAGCCTGAGCGTTATTGATGAGAACCTGAATGCCGCCGAATGTATCGACAGCTTGCTTTACAACATTTGCGACGACAGCTTCGTTGTCTGCGCCTGCGCTGACATCTGCTTGAACGGCAAGAACCTTAACACCGTATTTTTCTTCGAGCTCTGCCTTAGCGTCCTCGAGCTTCTGTACGTTTCTGCCTGTTATAACAATATTTGCGCCTTCTTTTGCATATGCCGTAGCGATACCGTAGCCTATTGAGCCGCATCTTCCGTCGTCGAGGACGGATCTTCCGCCACCTGTGATTATGACGGTCTTACCTGTTAAAAATCCCATAATAATACGCTCCTTTGTGTCATATTTTCGGTTTGCGTAGACCGGATAAGTTTATGTGTTATCCCAATCACCTTAGAAAGTATTTTAACATATTTGTACTAAAATTCAATATGTAAATTGAGAATATATATATTCCTTGACGAAAAAATATCAATAACTGTTATTGGATTGACAAACCGATTTGTCTGTGATAAACTCAGTGCCCAATATTAAGCAGACAAAATACTTACAAACCGAAGGGAGAGAGAAAAATGAAAAAAGCTATTGTAATCGGCTGTTCCGGTGCGGGAAAAAGCACTTTTTCGAGAATGCTCAGGGATAAAACGGGGCTTCCGCTTTATTATCTCGATATGATTTGGCATAAGCCTGACAGAACAACCGTGACAAACGAAGAATTTGATGAAAAGCTCAGTGAAATTTTGAAGCGTGACGAGTGGATTTTGGACGGAAACTATAACCGTACGCTTGAGATGCGCCTTAAGGAGTGCGACACTGTTTTTCTCTTCGATTTTCCCACGGAAAAATGCCTTGAGGGCGTGAGAAACCGAATCGGTACGGTAAGAGAGGATATGCCGTGGGTTGAGCTTGAGGAAGATAAAGAGTTTATGGACTGGATTAGAAATTTCTCGAATAAACAGCTTCCGATGGCATATGAGTTATTGGAAAAATACAGCGATAAAAATATTGTGATTTTCAAATCTCGTGAGGATGAATACGAATATTTAGCTAAGCTTTGATAATGCTTTGCAAAAAGGAAAACGCTCCCCGATTATGAGGAGCGTTTTCCTTTTTATGATAGTTGTAAGCGAGTCGCAATCAAAATTATGTATTCTCTGCGTTCGTCTTTTTCTTTTTGATGAATGTTCGGTCTGTTAGATACAGAAGTCCGGGAAGAACGAACAACACGCAGACGAGCGAACAAAGTGTTCCTCTGCCGAGAAGATAACCCAACTGGGAGAGAAGTCCGTGAGTGGAGATTTTTCCCAAAAGGAAGCCGACAATTGTAAGAGCCGTGGCAGATGTGAGAATCGATGCCGTGACATTTGAGATTGTACGCACAATGCTTTCTTTTTTATCGTATATTTGACGGTTTTCCTTGTATCTCTCTGTGAGAAGAATTGCATAGTCGACAGTTGCGCCGAGCTGAATTGAGCTGATAATCAGATAGGCGATGTAGAAAAGAGCGTTGCCCGTGATGAACGGAAACGAAAGATTTATCCAAACAGCCGTTTCAATCGTGAGAACGAGCACGGCGGAGAGAACGACAGATCTCATTGTAAAGAGAAGTACCACAAAAACCGCACCGATAGCAACGAGGTTAACTTTGTTCATATCAGCAGTGACGGTCTTCTGCAGGTCGTATGTGCTGATTCCCGCACCCGCAAGGTAAAATTCGTCGGGATAATATTTTTCTGCTGTCGCCTTTATCGTATCGATAAGGGTATTCGTTTCTTCTCCTTCATAAGGTACGGAAACGGTGAGAACCATTCTGCGGTAATTCTCCGATTCAAGCTTGTTTACGAGTTCGTCAGGATAGATATCTGTTGAAACAAGCGGCCCCAAAACACTTGATAGCGATGTTACGGAGCTTACTTCGTCAATTTCCTTGAGGTCGAGAGCCAGATTTCTTTCTGCCGTTTCGTCACCCTTTGGCACCATCAAAACATAAGTGTCGCTTTCTCCGAATGTTTCTTCGATTTTGGCGGTGTCGTCACCGTACTGTGTTCCCGCGCCGAAAATGTGTGACGCTCCGTAGTAATAATCGTTGTTTATACTTGCAATGTAGGACGGTAGGGTGAGCACAACAAACAAAACAACAAGCGGAAGAGATGCTTTGCGAACAAGTTTTCCGAATTTCATAAAGCTTGGCAAAAGAGGCTTGTGGGCTGTTTTTTCAATGATGGGAAAGGTGAGAAGAATGACTCCCGGCATGAAGAGAAATACCGTGAGAAGGCTGATTGCAATACCTTTTGCAAGAGCCAAGCCGAGGTCGGGGCCTATTCTGAAGCGCATGAGGCAAAGTGCCAAAAATCCGATAACCGTTGTCAGTCCACTCGAGAGAATAGAGCTTGTTGAGGAGCAAAGAGCTTCAATCATAGCTTCTTTGGAGTCGGATATTTCTCGCTTGCACTCCGAGAAACGGTGTATGAGGAAAACGGAATAGTCGAGTGAAACGGCAAGCTGAAGAATATTTCCTGCCGAGTTCGTGACAAAGGATATTTCTCCGAAAATGATGTTTGAACCCGCATTGATGAGAATTGCAACTCCCAAACCGAGCATAACGACAATCGGTTCTACCCACGAGTTTGTTGAAAGAATGAGAATGAGAATAACAACCGCAACTGCAATGCTTGCGATAAGACTAATCTCACTAACGG
>CAVBOS010000182.1:0-3925 GCA_963597005.1 Lachnospiraceae bacterium | reverse complement strand
AAAATGCGAAGCATTTTAGAACGCAAAGCGTTCGTGGTTGGGCTTTGACAGCCGAATTAACAGCACAAAGATAAATATAGAACTTTGAAACCGGAAACACAAAAGTTTTTGTTTCGCTTTTTACAAAAAGCGAACGGGTGTGGGCAGAGCCCACAAAGAGAAATAAATAGCAGTAGCAAAAAAACGAAAGAACGGAGCGAAGCGATTAAAAAAGAATATAGGCAAAGGAAAATACGTCAAGAATGCGAAGCATTCGCAGACGGGCATTTTATTTTGCGGATTGTTTTTGCAAAGAGAAATACCGAAAACAAAAGAGTAAATAAATCACATAGGGGCAGTCTTTGACCGCCCTTTATTAATTTTAACTTAGTGCGAGGGCGACCGAAGGTCGCCCATACGGGTTGTAAAAACACCAAAAAAGTTACAAGCCGACCCGTACGCACAAAGCAAAATACAGAACGCAAATACCATTCTGAACTAACTCCAAACTCCACACTCCACACTTTAAAAAGCTCGCCCCTACGGGATTTTATTAAAATTCAAAGATAAAATCTGTAAACTATATCATTAGACATTAGTGTCAAAATGAAATTTGTGATAATAGAATTTGCAGATCGGAACAACTATCAAATTTAATAGTGCCTAAGAAATTTTAAAAAAATTTGTGTTTTTTGCCGTAAGCGTTTGCAATTTGTACAAAAGTCTGGTATGATACTTTGTGCAATAAAGCAAACAAAAGTGAAACAAGGACGTTTTGCGTTTTGGTAATCTGAAATATGCACTTGCGTTTCTTGCAAGTGCGTTTTTGACTGCGGACTTCGTACTTGTTTCACATTTAAAAAATTCGTTTGCGGTATTGCTAAGCGTAATAAAAATCCGAAAGTTCGGATTCTCCTTTTTATTGTAAATCAGGAGTTTTCAGGAAGGGTGGGCAGAGCTTGCCCAAAGGAAAGATAAGAATATTTCGAACTCACTTACATGAATTCGGATTTAGACTAAGGAGGTAGTTTATATGTCTAAATCACCGGAAACAACTCAAACATCAACGTGGAAATCAAAGCTTCGTGCTTTGGGCCCCGGTATATTGATGGCGTCTGCCGCAGTCGGCGGCTCTCACATCGTTTCTTCAACTCAGGCGGGAGCAATTTACGGCTGGCAGATGGCAATATTGATTATTTTGATCAATATTTTCAAGTATCCGTTCTTCCGCTTCGGCTCTCAGTACACAATGGAGAACGGTAAAACCCTCATCGAGGGCTATGCGGAAAAGGGAAAGGGCTGGCTTGTCGTTTTCTTCGTGCTTAATGTTTTCTCCGCTATCGTAAATACCGCAGGTGTCGGTATTCTCTGTGCGGCTATTCTCTTTAATATCGCACCGAACGGTTTCGGACTTTCAATCTCTCAGCTGACTACGATTATCATTGTAATCATCTGGGCTATGCTTTTAATCGGCGGCTACAAGTTCCTCGATACCCTCTCAAAGTGGGTTATGACCGCCCTCACAATCGCAACAACCCTCGCCGTTGTCATCGCTCTTTTCAGACACCGTGAGTATGCTCCCGACTTTGAAGCTCCCACTCCTTGGCGTTTGGCGGCTCTCCCGTTCATAGTTTCGCTTATGGGCTGGATGCCGTGTCCGATTGAAATTTCCGCTATCAACTCCATGTGGCAGGTCGAGAAGAGAAAGCAGATTAAGGATATGTCCATTAAGGACGCACTGTTTGACTTTAATGTCGGCTATATCGGAACTGCAATTCTCGCTGTTATCTTCTGTGCTCTCGGCGCACTCATTCAGTTCGGCTCAGGCGAAGAGGTCTTGAGCGCAAGCGCAGCTTATATCGCTCAGTTCGTCAGCATGTACGCAGCGGTATTCGGTGATTGGTCGAGACTTCTCATCACATTCATCGCATTCCTTTGCATTTTCGGTACGGTTCTCACCGTTATCGACGGCTATTCCCGTGCAAACAACGAAGCACTCCGTCTTCTTCTCGGCAAGAAAGAGGCTGGCAAGAAATCTCTTGCAATCTGGACAACAGCAACAAGCGTAATCGGCTTGATTATCGTTTACCTCTTCTCGGGCAACGTCGCAACCATGCTCAGATTCGCCATGATAGCATCGTTCATCACGACACCTGTTTTCGCACTTCTCAACTACAAGCTCGTAAACACTAAGGAACACAAGATTGGCCCCGCTCTCAAGGGACTTTCCATTGTCGGACTTGTTTACCTCTTCGGCTTTGCGATTTTCTTCATCGTTGCTTGGGTAACGGGTAACGTTTGATTTATTCAGAATATTTAAAGTAACAAAACCCTCGTCCTGTGACTTATGCCACGGGACGGGGGTTTGGCTTTGTCGAAAACTAAAAAAAATTTTCGATAAATTTTCCCTTTAGAGGGAAATATCGGCTTCAAACGGGGTATGGGTGAAAGGAGGTGCAAAGCAAATGAACCCACACGAAGCGTTTGTACGCACTCCGCTGAGCGTTTTACACGATAATAACCTAAGTGATGCCGCATTCAGGCTCTATCTAGAGATTTTCGGCTTGTCCGGAGCGAGTAAAAAGGGATATTGCTGGGCAACCAACAGAACACTTGCAGAAAAATTCGGAAAATCAACGAGGTCGGTCATCAGGGCTTTGACAGAACTTGAAGAAAAAGGCTATATCCGCAAGGAAGAAACAAGAAACGAGAACACGAAACAGGTGGTCGAAAGAAGAATTTACCCCTTGAAAAAATCTTCATCCCCCACGAAGAAAAAGTCACACCCCATAAAAGAAAATGTCACGCCCTCAGCTCAAATATGTCATACCCCTTACGAAGAAACCGTCACACTCCCCGTGTCGGATGCGTCACACCCCTCCACACAAATCTGTCACTCCCCTTATGACGAAAACGGCACAGAGAATAATAACAATACTATAGAACAAACTATAAAACAAACTATAGAACAGTCTAAAGATACAAATGAAAATTATTATTCTTCTGATGAAATTTTCCAAAAGGATTTTGAAGTCTTATGGAATGAATATCCTCTTAAGATAAACAGAAAAGGTGCGTATGAAGCTTACAAGGCGAGAGTTCTGGAGGGAGAAGACAAAAAGGAGTTGCTTACGGCTGTCAGGAGATATGCGACGGATTGCAAAATTTTCGATACAGAGGAAAAATACATCATGCATGCCTCTACTTTTCTTGGAGAGAACAGAAGATATGAAGATTATCTCGACCGTAATCGTGAACGTTGGTTTTCCAATAAACCCAAGTGCAGAATTGTGGCGGAGGATGATGATTTGCCGTTTTGATAAATTGAATTTAAAATTAAATAAATTTGCTGTAATAAGCAAAAGAAATTTTCGTAAACACTTGACTTTGATATATATATATACTAAGAAGTATAAAGTTATATCTATATCGGAGGGAATATCTTATGTCAAAAAGAATTATTGCTGTTTTGCTCAGTGCAATGCTTACATTTTCTACTGTGCCGACAGTGTTTGCGGATGAAATAAGCGAAACGGGTGAAGTCAGCACTTCAATTGAAGAAAGCGAATATGAGGTAAGCGAAGTGGAGGAGTATTCAGAGGAGAGTTCTGAAGAAAACTCTGAGGAGGGTTCATCGGGTGAAAACGAAATTACCTCTGAGCCAACGGCTACTCCTGCTTTAGAACCAACAGCTACACCGACGGCAGAACCGACACCGGAACCAACCGAAGAGCCAACCACAGAGCCTACAGCTGTACCAACTGCCACACCGACAGCAAAGCCTACCGAGACACCTGAGCCGACTGAGTCGCCGAAGCCGACGATTGCATCGGGAACATGCGGCGGCAATCTCACATGGGAAATAGACGGCGACGGTAATTTGACGATAGACGGAACGGGGGACTTTTTCTTTTATGATACAGGAGAAACGCCATGGTATTCATAC
>CAVBOS010000181.1:0-3953 GCA_963597005.1 Lachnospiraceae bacterium | reverse complement strand
CTTCTTTACTTTTCTCTCGTGGGCTCCGCCCACACCCGTTCGCTTTTTGTAAAAAGCGAAGCAAAAACTTTTGCGTCTTGCGTTCTGCATTACTCTTTGTGCAAAACTTTCATCTCCGTTTTCTGTGCTTACCGCTGATCAGCAAGCTCTTAACCAAATTAAATTCATATGCCGCTGTCGGTATCAACGCAAAGACATACATATAGACATACTGGCTCTTTGTCTCCGACACCATATGGAACATAAACCCTCCGACTATCCAGAGAAAAAACACTGTCGTTTCAGGAAATTTCTTCCTCTCTGTTATTAAATAGCAAAGGCTTAATCCCATTATCGCAAGCACAATTACCTTACAGAAAAGCGAGAGTACTTTCTCTGCTATTCCTCCGTCATAAATTGAAACAAACAGCGGATTTGACAGGGAATAATCTCCGCCACCGAAATTTATAGGACCGCTCCAAACCGACTGAAAAAGTGGGTCGCACCAAGTTGAGACCGCTTTTTTCACATAGAAAACAAGCGCACGCTCAGGATCTGAAGCTGTCTCTTTTAGGTTATTTGCAAGCTTCGCTTTAGCGTTTTCGTCGGCTATTTCACTGTCATAACCTGCGTCAGGCAACGCAAATGAAGAATATCCGTCGTACCAACCGGGAGCACGCATATCGTTATTGAGGTCAGTTCCCATTGCAAGATGCACTGAAATCGGTGTTCCCTCACCTATATCCACGCCCGAGACGGCGCTGTAACCGAATTTCACGACATGTATTGCACCGAGTGATACGATTAAAAGCACGAGTGCGATAACCAAATTTTTCACTGCATCTTTCTTTGTTTCGCATATTTTAAGTACAAGTGCGATTGCAATAGCCATTGCGCCGATTTTGTAATTTGCTTTAACAAGTGAAGCGATTACGGCAAAAATCATCATCGGCACGCTGTATGCGGCATTTTCGTTCTTATATAGTTTCGCGGACAAATAAAGTGCTATCATTAAGAAAAAGAACCCGGGAACTATACCGTAGCCGAACATTATAAAGAAGAACTGCGGAAAGAACGCAAACTCAAAAAACAATGCTGTTTTATTGATTTTCTCGCTTTCAAATATAGTGTCTGTAAGTCGAAGGCACACAAAATTGATTATCAAGACCTCGATTAGGTTAGCGAGGTAAAGTATTCTCTCGCTTCCCCAAATGACTCTCAAAACAAGGTCATAGCTCACCATTCCCAGCTGAAACGGAAACTGGTAGACATAGCCGCCCGCTTCAAAAGATGTATAATCTCCGTTCAATATTTCTCCTGCCGTGCTCCAAACCGACCAAGCGTCGTTTCTGATGAAATACTTCGTGTCGAATATAAGAAGCAATCCCGCAAGCAAATAAATCGCCGAAAAAATTCCGTATATGACATTCGAGTTAATTTGGCGGAAAATTTTATTATACAGAAACCCGCATAATCCGACAACGGGCACAAACAGAAGCCATAGGACGGCATTCGAGTATGACACGACCTCACCGCCGTCATAGCTTACATGCGTGGTTACAATTAAATTTGCAACAAAAACAAAGCCAATAACGATGAATGCGACAACGCTTACTATTCCCGTGCCGACCTTTCTTAAATTATTTAACATATCTTCCCCTTTTCAATTTTTATTTTTCAAGTTGGCATAAGTGGCTTTATTTTACACCTAACATATAATATTTTCAATATTAATTGAGAATTAAATGAACAAAACAGGGGCGACTGTTACCGTCCCTGTTCTGTCAGTTTCTAATTCAATATACCCTAAGCGGTGTTTTGCCGCTTATTTATCAGTTTATATCAGTGCTGAATATTTTGGCTCATAAGCTCATAGAAATTAAACGGCTTAAGAACAGAATTGATAACATCAAACACCTTGTCGTCATAATCAGCCTTTGCCTCGGTGTGCTTATCGAACACCATAGTTGTGGCGCTCTTCGGCTCGACAGCCTTCCACTCAGGAACATTCTCGTTGTTCGGTGTGCCGTTCTTTGCAAACGCCATAAGTGAACCAAAGACCTCACTCTCGAGCTTCTCTCTGTCTTCATTGCCGCAAACTTCAACCAATTCGCTTGTACCGAAGAAATAAGGAATATCGGAGCAGTGCCAAGAGGTCATGCCGTGTCTGAACGGGAACTCATAGACAAAATTGTAGAGATAAGCCTTGCCCTTTTCGCTGAAAAGCTTAGCAAGCCTAACGGAAATCTCACGCATTGCTCGGTCAATAGAAAGAACATCCGTGCCGACCTTGTTAGGATAAGCCTTCTTGAACTCTGCTAAGAGCTCGTCTGTCTTGTCACCGAAAACAGCCGCTACCTTTTCTTTAATCTCAGCATCGGTAAGCTCATACTTATTGTATCCAAGCGGATTGAATGCAAACTCGCCGTAAACTGTACCTATCATCATAGGAATGCTGTATGCGTGCTCTCTCCAGCCGACATCAAACGGACTGCCGGCATACCATTCGTTAGCCATTGGGCCGCCGCCTACATATCCGCCCTTCTTTGCAATTTCGGGGCTGACCTTATTGTAAGCCGCCACAAGGCTAGCGTAAGGAACAGTCTCGAGCTCTTCTACCTTCTCAAGCTTCAGCTCTTTCATAAGAGCATTCACAATCTCTGTGCCGTCTCCGTGAGACTGGAAGTCTGCTCCTGCCATAACGCCGCTCATGACAAGCGACTTCTGGAAGAGTCCGTCAGCCGCAGGAATCTGCATGAGGTCGACGCACTTCATGCCGCCGCCCGACTGTCCGAAGATAGTGACATTCTCGGGGTCGCCGCCGAAGTTCTCGATGTTATCGTGAACCCACTGGAGTGCGGCTACCATATCGGCATGACCTGCGTTAGCGGAATTCTCGTACTTCTTTCCGAACGGAGACAAATCGAGATAGCCTAATATATTAAGTCTGTGGTTTACAGTAACGAGGACTGCGCCCGCTTTTTTAGCCATATTCATACCGTCATATGCGACCTGCTCGATTGATGAGCCTGCGGCATATCCGCCGCCGTGGAACCAGACAAGAACGGGTTGCTTTGCGTTTTTATCAAGAGTTGCCGACCAGATGTTAAGGCTCTGGCAGTGCTCGTTCTGTGGCCAATAGCGGTGCGGAACCATGATTTCTCCTGTTGGAGTCTCGGGGCTCATAAGCGGACAAACAAAGCCGAAGTTTGTTGCGTCCTTTACGCCCTCCCACTTCGAGGGCTTCGGTGCGCAGAATCTGTCTGCTTCTGCATAGACAATTCCTTTGTGAATATAAACTCCGTCATAGGAATAGCCCTTGATGTCACCCGATGTAGTATGAACAACGGGCACGTTGTCGTAGTTAAATAATTTTGTCATGTAAAAAATCCTCCCTAAATAATCAATCGTTCGTCATTGACAAGTAATTTCTCCCCAAAGAAACTTTTTTGAACGGACAATTGATAAAACTTAACGGCGCACCCTTTTGGCACGCCGTTTTTTTACTTTATGACGTGCGTTTCAATTACTTGCTTGCACTTTCTCTTTCTTTGAGGTCAGCCATGACCTGAGGATAAATCTTATCGAGCTTGTAGAATACAAGGCAAAGACCCATGAGGAAGAAGAACGGAATCGGAACATAGAGGTAAAGAATCTTGATAGCGTTGAGAGCTGATTCTGTCTGAACCTCTGCGAGTCCGTTATAACCTGCAGAAGCGATGATGTTAAGAGCAACCGCACTTGCAAGACCTGAACCGACCTTTGCGCCGAATGTTGTTGTTGAATAGAGCATGCCTTCAACTCTTGTGCCTGTCTTCCACTGGCCATACTCGATTGTGTCTGCGACCATAGCGAAGATTGTACCTGTGAGTGTAGCACTGCCTACGCCCTTGATGAGCGAGCAAACAACAAGCCATGAGAAGCTTGTGGGATTGACGAGGATGAGGCAAGCGCCAATGATATCGAATACGATA
>CAVBOS010000180.1:0-3960 GCA_963597005.1 Lachnospiraceae bacterium | reverse complement strand
GCGTGTGTTTCTCGGAGTCTGCAGCGTGCCGAAAAGTGCTTTTTCGACACGCTGAGGCTCGGAAAATTCCGAGCCTTTTTTGACGAAGAAACATGAAGAAATAATCGAATATTTTGCATTGACTTTGATTATTACAAGGGTTAAAATAAATCAAATTTTAATCTGGGGCGTGATATATTGGAGAAAACAAGAAAGAAAATAGTTTTTGATAAAGGTCTTATGCTGATTTATATTACCTATATCTTTTACTTTATGCACAACGGATATAATTCGTTTATGTCAAAGTATTTCGGAGAAATAGGAATAAGCGACAGTCAAATAGGAATTATCTTTGCGTGTGCGGCGAGCTTCTCGAGCGTTTGCCAGCCGTTCTTCGGTTCGCTTACTGACAGAGCAAAGTACAAGAAAACTGTTTTGTCGATAATTATGTTTGTGTCGTCGGCGATGTACTTTCTGACAGGCTTGACTACAAAATTTGTTCCCGTGCTCATCGGCTTCACGATAATAAACACGCTGAACATAAATAATATGCCCGGAATGAACGCAATTTCGCTTGAGTACACGACAAAGAATGATTACGGTCTGTTTTGCGATTTCGGAATAATACGCATGATAGGAACAGTCGGATATCAGCTCGGTGCACTCTCCTGCGGAATAATTCTTTCTGGTAATTTGAGAAATCTTATGTTCCTTATGGGCGCAGTGATATTCACAGCAGGATTTCTTAATTTGTTTATGCCAAAGGTCGAAGGACATCAGCATAAGGGAGAGAGCGTCTCGTATTTTGAGTTGTTCAAGGATAAGCGGGTTGTTATGCTTTTCCTGATGATATTTTTGGTCGAAATAACTCAGCAGTTTAACGACAGCTTTCTCGGAAAGCTTCAGGGAGATCTCGGAATGAGCAACAGCGCAACGGGAATAATTACCGTATTTTCCATTGCACTAGAAATTCCTGCTTGCTTTTTTGCGCAAAGGATATATAAGAAGCTTGCGATTTGGTGGTGGCTTCTGATTGCGTTTGTCGTTACGGGTGCAAGGTGGCTTGCTTATTCGGGAGCGAAAACTGCGATTGATTTCATTTTAATCGGTTTGCCCGGCGTGACGGTTATGATATGCTTTGAGCTTTTTCCTGCGATTTATCTGAACGAGATAATCGAAGATAAGCTGAAAGCGAGCGCACAGGGAGCACTTAGCATAATAACCTTCGGAATACCCAAGGTCATCGGATGCCTGACAGGCGGATTTTTAGCCGAAGCAATGGGGATTCAAACGGTGTACAGACTTAACGGAATATTGATATTTATTCTTGCGGCTTTATTTGTTGTTCCGTGCAGAAAAAGGGCATTGAGCGAAAAGCAGATAAAAGCAGATTAATAAATCTAAAAATTATGAGATGTTTCACATGAAGCATCTCTTTTTTTATCTATTTTTCCTTTTAGAGGGAAATTTTCAAATAAAACGGGGTATGAGTGAAATATCATATGCGAAAGGATGATTTTATGAAGAAACTAAGAGGCCCCGATTTATCGGAATTTAACGGAAATATTGATTTTGACAGACTTAAGTCGAATGTGGATTTTGTTATTTTAAGGTGCGGTTACGGTGGTAACTTTCCAAATCAGGAGGATACAAAATTTTCGTATTATTCAAGTGAGTGTGAAAGATGCGGCATACCGTACGGAGTTTATTTGTATTCGTATGCAAAAAGCACGGATGCGGCAGAGGACGAGGCAAGACACGCACTTTCTCTAATAAACGGAAAGAATGTAAGCCTTGGGGTCTGGTACGACCTTGAGGACGATACCTTGCCGAACAATCGAACTCTTTTAACCGATATTGCGCTTGCGTTTTGTAAGGAAATCAATAAAAACGGTTATTTTAGCGGAATTTACACATCACTTAACTGGATAAACAACCGCTTTGAAGATTCGAGACTTGACGGAATCGGAAAATGGATTGCTCAGTGGAATGACTCTTTCGATTATAACGGCTCAGCTCTCATGTGGCAGTTCACAAACCATGCCGAGCTTGACGGAATGTCGTATCCGTGCGACTGCAATCTTGCAGAAAACGAACTATTTGATTTGATTAATAAGAAAACTGAAAGCGGCGGCAATGAAAAAGCAGAAGAAAAAACCTTGGTGGTAACGGCTGATATAGGACTGAATGTGAGAAAGAATCCGAATGAAAGCTCTGCTATCAAGGATGTGCTCAAATTCGGCGATATCATCAAGATAATCGAAACAAAAAATGACGGCTCTCTCGTCTGGGGAAAGCTAAGCTATCCAAAGAAATTCAAAAATTGCTATGCGGCTGTAAGCTACTGCTCGGAAATCAGAAGCATTGATGAAACTTTCACGGTAACTGCAGACATTGGACTAAATGTCCGTTCTGCACCAAGCACTGCATCAGAAATTAAGCGCGCTATAGGCAAGGGAACAAGGGTAAACGGAAAATATAAATATAAAAACTGGATAAAGATAAGTTCTCCCGTAGGCGGCTGGGTGTGTGCCGATTATCTCGAATGATTTAGACTTACGATTAATATTTTACCTACATTTAACATAGCATAGCTTTACAACCGAAAATCACAGGAATAGAATTAAGGGGTAAATTTATGTGTGAATGGGGGAAATCATATGTGGATAGTATTTGCTTTTGGCTCTGCGATATTCGCAGGCTTGACAGCGGTACTTGCCAAATGCGGCATACGAAAAACAGATTCAACCGTCGCAACGGCAATCCGCACGATTATCGTTCTTATCTTTTCGTGGCTAATGGTCTTTGTGGTCGGTTCACAGGGAACAATAGGAGAGATAAGCACAAAAACACTTTTGTTCCTAATACTCTCGGGACTAGCGACGGGAGCAAGCTGGCTTTGTTATTTTAAAGCACTTCAGCTCGGTGACATCAATAAGGTCGTTCCGATAGATAAATCAAGCACCGTTATGACGATAGTCCTTGCGGCAATTTTCCTTAAAGAGGGAGTTTCACTCACAAAAGGAATCGGCGTCGTGCTCATAGCAGTCGGAACATTTCTCATGATTGAGAAAAAGGAGAGTACAGCCGATAAATCTGACGGAAAAAGCTTTGCGTGGTTCTGGTTTGCACTCGGCTCAGCGGTGTTCGCAAGTCTTACGGCAATACTCGGAAAGGTCGGAATAACGGGAGTGGAATCAAACCTCGGAACGGCAATCAGAACTGCGGTCGTGCTTCTTATGTCATGGGTTATGGTTTTCGTGACGGGAAAAGCGGGCGAAGTAAAGAAAACTCCTAAAAGTGAGCTTGGATTCATATGTCTTTCGGGACTTGCAACGGGCGGCAGCTGGCTTTGCTATTACAAGGCACTTCAGGACGGACCCGCAAGCGTTGTCGTGCCGATAGATAAGCTTAGCATACTTGTAACGGTGCTGTTCTCGTTTGTTGTTTTTAAGGAGAAATTAACCGTAAAATCGGCAGTCGGCTTAGTCGGAATAGTCGGCGGAACGCTATTAATGCTTGTTTGATAAGTTAAACGGAATAAACACAAAAGTTTTTGCTTCGCTTTTTACAAAAAGCGAACGGGTGTGGGCAGAGCCCACGAGAGAAAAGTGAAGCAGAAGAGAAATACAGAAAAACAGAGCGAAGCGATAACAAAAAAGAAAGGTTTGGAAGCTTAACCGAAAATGCGAAGTATTTTCAGGGCGAATGCCCGTAGTTAAGCCGACAAACCGACTGATTTACACAAAGATAAACAAAGAACACAAAACTGAAACACAAAAGTTTTTGGTTTCGCTTTTTACAAAAAGCGAACGGGTGTGGGCAGAGCCCACGAGAGAAAAGTGAAGCAGAAGAGAAATACAGAAAAACAGAGCGAAGCGATAACAAAAAAGAAAGGTTTGGAAGCTTAACCGAAAATGCGAAGTATTTTCAGGGCGAATGCCCGTAGTTAAGCCGACAAACCGACTGATTTACACAAAG
>CAVBOS010000179.1:0-4011 GCA_963597005.1 Lachnospiraceae bacterium | reverse complement strand
AATGTAACGATTTGGCTCAGAAGCGAGGGCTCGATAGGAAGAACACAGCCTAAGCTTGACAACCTCAAGAAAACCTATATCAAGGCTATCGAGGATATGGCAAACGGCACGGGCGACTGGTGTCCCGGTATTGCCGACAGTGATGATTTCGACAAAGAAGCTTGCCTTAAGAAGGTAGAGGAAGCGTACAGCTCCCTTAAGCTTGAACTTGATATGAAAAAGGCTGTTGCTGATGCGGATATTGTGGTTGAGTCCATGGCGGAAAACGAGAAGGAAAAAATCGCTTTCTATCAGAAGCTTTCTCCGCTTTTGCCGCAAAAGACAATTCTTGTAACAAATTCCTCGACGCTTTTGCCGTCAATGTTCGCAAAGTATACGGGAAGACCTGATAAATATCTCTCACTGCATTTTGCAAATTCAATCTGGAAGAACAACACAGCAGAGATTATGTGTCAGGATCAGACATATAAGATTTATTTTGACGAGGTGCTCGAGTTTGCAAACGATATCCGTATGATAGGTTTGCCTGTCAACAAGGAAAAGAGCGGATATCTTCTCAATTCCATGCTCGTCCCGTTCCTTTTGAGCGGACTCGACCTCTATGTTTCAGGTGTTTCAGACCCAAAGAGCATTGATATAGCTTGGACGAGGGGTACAGGTGCTCCAAAGGGGCCGTTCCAGATTTTCGACACAGTCGGACTTAACACGGCTTATAACATAGTTCATCAGTATCAGAGCGTACCGGGACTTCTTTCTCCGCTGCTCAAAAAGATGATGATGCCATATAACTTCAAGAAGATGGAAAAGGTTCTCAAGGAGTATATCGACGCGGGCAAGCTTGGTATGTCCTCGGGCGAAGGCTTCTACAAATACAAGTAAAAATTATCTGATAATTAAGACCGATGTATCACTGATATGTCGGTCTTTTTCTGCCGTGTTTGAATTGTTCACAAATTAATGTTAAAATTAATTTATTGAATCAAAGAGTGAAACGGAGGATTTTTATGTCGCAAATTACAAAAAGAGCACTCGAACAGTCGCTTAAAAATTTACTGCTTAAAAAGCCGCTTAATAAGATAACAATCAACGATATAACGGAGGACTGCGGAATTAACCGCATGACATTTTACTATCATTTTCAGGATATTTACGACCTTGTGGAGTGGGCTTGTCTTGAGGACGCCAAAAAGGCACTCGAAAACAAGAAAACGCACGACACCTGGCAACAGGGCTTTATTCAGCTTATGTATGCGGTGAGGGAGAATAAGCCGTTTATTATTAATGTATATAATTGCGTCGACAGGGCACAGGTTGAAAAATACATCAAGCCACTTACGGACGATTTGCTTCTCGGGGTGGTTGAGGAGGAGTCGGCAAATCTGAATGTCCGAGAGGATGACAAGAAATTTATCGCACAGATTTATTCTTACTGCTTTGTCGGAATAATGCTCGACTGGATAAAAGCCGATATGAGAGAGAACCCTGAAAGTATTGTCGAAAGGCTTGCACTTGTCATCGAGGGCGATATAGCATCCGCATTAAAACGCTTCGATTTATCGAATTAATGATTTTATCAAAACCTTTGAAATGATAAAAAACTATACAGTGTTTGCACCGTGATTAAAATGTTATCACGGTGCGTTTTTTGTTTATTGTGAATTTGCGGTCAAAAAACTAAAATAAAATCACAAAAGAAAAACAGAAACACGGAGGTTTATTTATGTATTATTCAGCAGGTACTTATGAAGCATTCGTTCACCCCGAGAAACCAAAGGGAGTAGAAAAAAAATCAGCATATATTATCGGTACGGGACTTGCGGGCCTTACGGCTGCATTTTATCTCGTTCGTGACGGTCAGATGAAGGGCGAGCACATTCATATTTTAGAAAAGTTGGAGCTTGCGGGCGGAAGCTGCGACGGCAGAAAGGATGTAACCAAGGGCTTCTACATGAGAGGCGGAAGAGAGATGGACAACCATTTCGAGGTTATGTGGGACTGCTTCCATGATGTTCCGTCAATCGAAACACCGGGTGTATCCGTCCTTGATGAATACTATTGGTTAAATAAGCACGACCCTAACTATTCGCTTTGCCGTGCTTCGGTGAACAGAGGACAGGACGCTCACACAGACAAGAAATTCAAGCTTGATAAGGAATCGGCACTTGCTCTTTCCAAGCTTTTCATGACGCCTGAAAAGGATCTTGAGGACAAGAAGATTTCCGAGGTGCTCCCGGAGTCATTCTGGTCGACTAACTTCTGGCTATACTGGCAGACGATGTTTGCATTTCAGCGTTGGTCAAGTGCCCTTGAGATGAAGCGATATTTGTGCAGATATGTTCATCACATTGACGGACTTCCTGATTTCAGCGCACTTCGATTCACAAAATACAATCAGTACGAGAGCATGATTTTGCCGCTTGTTAAATATCTTGAGTCACACGGCGTAAAGATAGAGTACGGCATGGATGTCAAAAATGTTGTTGTCGAAACAAAGGGCAACAAGAAGATTGCAAAGCAGATTATCTACATTAAAGACGGAAAGAAACAGAGCATTGATTTAATTGAGGACGATCTCGTCTTTGTCACAAACGGCTGTTGTACAGATACATCATGCTACGGCGATCAGAAGCATGCTCCGGATCTTTCGGGAATCAAAAACGGCTCAGGTGAATCCTGGGATATGTGGAAGAATATCGCTAAGCAGGCAAAGCACGGCGAATTCGGTAATCCTGATACTTTCTGCGGTGATGTTGAAGCTACAAACTGGATGAGCGCAACAGTTGAAACTTCTAACGAAGAGGTTATTCAGCATATCATCAATGTTTGCAAGCGTGATCCGAGAGAGGGAAAGGTCACAACGGGCGGAATCGTCACGGTAAAGGACAGCACCGAAAATTGGTATCTTTCCTGGACAATCAACCGCCAGCCACAGTTCAAGGCTCAGGACAAAAAGACTGTTCTCGTCTGGGTATATGCACTCAACACAAATAAAGAGGGCAACTACGTCAAGAAAGCAATGAGAGACTGCACGGGTGAAGAGGTTTGCCGTGAGTGGCTCTATCACATCGGTATTGACGATAACAAGATAGATGACCTTGCCGCTAACGCTTGCAACACAACAACATGCTACATGCCGTACATCAACGCATTCTTCCAGCCGAGAAAGGAAAGCGACCGTCCGAAGGTTGTACCTGATGGTTCTGTTAACCTCGCTTTCATCGGCCAGTTTGCTGAAACTCCGAGAGACACAATTTTCACAACCGAGTATTCCATGAGAACAGGTATGGAAAGTGTTTATACACTTCTCAATATTGACCGTGCTGTTCCTGAGGTATGGGGAAGTCAGTACGATGTAAGAGAGCTTTTAAGAGCCTGCTACTATGCAATCGACAAAAAGAGCATAGACGAAGCAGAATTAAGTCTTAAGGAAAAGCTTCTTCTTAACATTGTTCTCAAAAAAGTAAAGGGAACCGATATCGAGCTTCTCTTAAAGCAAAGCGGACTTATCAAGTAATAAGAGTATTCCTAAATTTACACTTTCTTTTTCAAACGCCGAGAGATTTTTTCCTCGGTGTTTGTTTTCTGTGATTTTTTGTGCATAAGGGTCGATTTATCAGGTTTTGCCTTTGAATTTTAACTAAAGCCCGTAGGGGCGACCCTTTTAGAGTGTGGAGTTATATTAGAACGGTATTTGTGTTCTGTATTTCTATTTGTGTGTAAGGTTCAGCTGTCTTTTTTCGTTTGTTATTTCTCTTTATGTGTACAAGCCAGCAAGAAAAATGCCCGTCTGCGAATGCACCGCATTCTTGACGTATTTCTCTTTGCATAAATAGGTCGGCTGTCAAAGCTCAATCACGAACGCTATGCATTCTAAAATGCTTCGCATTTTGGTTAACTTTGACAGTCTGTTTTTTATTATCGCTCCGCTCTGTTCTTCTGTATTTCTCTTCTTCGCTTTTCTCTTGTGGGCTCTGCCCACACCCGCACGCTTTTTGTAAAAAGCGTGGCAAA